>CAXMOC010000034.1:0-8245 GCA_964194865.1 uncultured Opitutales bacterium
CGACCGGAACTCCCACGGCCACGCCGACCCCCACGCCGACCCCCGAGCCGGGTGCGATGCTGCAGCTCATTTCGGGCGCCGTTGGCCTGGCATGGCTCAACAGGCGCCGCAATCGCAGCTCTTGTGGGCCCAGGTGCGCAACGGCCCGCGGCAAGAAGGCGCGACGATGAGTCTGCAGGCTAGTCGGTCAGGACGCCTGGAGCTGAAGTACGTGATCGATGAGATGACGGCGCAGCGGGTGTGCCGACAGCTGGAGCCCTACTGCAGCCTCGACGTGCATGGAGGGACCAGCAAAGCAGCGACGGACTCGCGAGCTTCAGGCTATCAGGTGAGCTCGCTGTATCTCGACACGCCGGGGTTTGCGTTCCACCGGGCCAAGGAGCGCGGCGACTCGGAGCGCTTCAAGCTTCGGGTCCGCGGCTACCAGGGCAGCCAGGTGCTTTACCTCGAGATCAAGCAGCGATCGGCCGACTTCGTGTATAAGCGGCGCGTCGGTTTCGATTGGCGACGTCTGGCCGAAGCGGGCCATGAGATGGGCAAGCTGCATGAAGAGACGCCTCAGGGTCGTCGCGTAGCCCAGGAGTTTGGGCGAAGGGTGCTGGCGAGCGCAGCTTCGCCGAAGTTGCTGGTGCGCTACCAACGAGTTGCGTACGGCAGTGATGTCGACCACTACGCGCGTGTTACGTTCGATCGCAACATCGAGTTCCAACAGGCTGAAGAGTGGAACTTCGAGGGTCGGCACGGTGCTCGGCGGGACCTCCAGAGGCACCTGATTGCAGACGCCCCCGATCCGCTGGTCATCATGGAGATCAAGACGGGAGCCGCCATCCCGCGCTGGGTGATCGACATCGTTCGCCGGAACGAGCTTCGGCGCAGCAGCGTTTCGAAATACTCGCTCGGCGTCTACCTGACCTATCGCTTCCGCTACCTTTCTCCAGGGCGAGAGCGCGCCCGGGGGCTGCTGGTCTGATGGAGACGGAGCTTGTCGACATGACTGACAACTGGTTCGCCGCAGAGTCCTGGGCGGGAATGGAGATTCTCGACATGACCGGCAGCTGGCTCGCCGTAGGGTCCTGGGTGGATCCGGTGACGGCGCTGATCGGAGCCTTTGTGTTCGGACAAGTGCTGGGATGGACCTATGAATTCACGTTCCGCGGCTTGTCGTATTCACGTGGCTTCAGTCACGCGGTCGTTCTGGTCTGCGTGAGCGCGGCGATCCTCGTCCTTGCGATGCAGCACTCGCTACTCGCTGGGCTCGGGCTCTTCGGTGTGCTGTCCATGATTCGCTTTCGAACGGATCTCAAGACCCCTCGCGACCTCGTGTTCGTGATGGGTGCTGCGTGTGTGGGAGTCGCCTGCGGGGTAGACGCCATGGTTACCGCTTGTGTCGGTACGGCGATGTTCTCTGGCATCTCGATCTACTTGCAGCTGGGTCCCTTTGGCTCGCGGGCGCGCTATGACGGTGTGCTCCGTTTCTGCACACCAATGGACGGAGACCACGACCGGGCGCTCGAGCGTCTATTCGAGCGTTATTGCCTACGGCAATCGCTCCTCAGCATTTCGGACACGGGCGATACGCGCGAGCACGTCTACCAGGTCAAGTTCCTTCGGGAGCCGGACCGTGAGGCCATGCTCCTGCGGCTTCGCAGCGACCTCGATGCGAACGATGCGCGACTAATGCTCCAGGACGCGACTTCCGAGTACTGACAAGAGAGATGAGTGAGACGTGATGGCGATTCTTGGCAGGACACGCAGGACATTGGACAGAGGCTTCGAGCGCTTGAGCGCTCGGCCTCTGGGTATCGTCGTATTCGCAGCGAGTGTTGTGCTCCTGGTAATGCTCCAAACCAGCCAGGTTGGCCGCTTCCGGGTGCGGGCGCTGGCAGAGGCTCGCATGGTCGAGCACCCCTCCGTCGTCCAAACCGTTGTCGACCAGGCTCATGTTCGTCCCGGCGACCGCGTGGAGGCCGGCGATCTGATGATCGAGCTCTCACCGCGCTTCGTGGATGGCCAGCTCGCTGAGGTCGATGCCAAGATCAAGGAGGCAGAACGGGAAGCGAGGCTCGCTGCCGCCGAGCTCACGATCGACGAAGAGCGCTGGTTGGACGCTTCGGACAGGCGGCGACCGAGTCGGCCCTCCCTTTCGCGTGAAAGCGAGTCGTTTCATGCGGCGCGGCTCGAGCTTCTCAGCACGCGCCGAGCGGCTCTCCTCAGAGATCGCGAACAGCTGGCGGTGAAGAGTGGTGTCCAAGGCCGAGTGGTCGCGGCCATGCCCTCCGGTGCGTCGGTTGATATCGGCACCTCGGTTGCGACGGTCTCTCCAGAGTACGCCGAGGAGATCGTGGCCTACGTGCCGCCCGACACCGACCCGGCGTTGGTCGAAGTCGGCATGCCCGCGCTGCTGCTCCAATCGCAAGTGGCGGCTTGTCGGGCACACGGCACGGTCCTGCGCAGGGGGGCGGGTGTCGTCAAGGCGCCGGGACAGCTACGCGGTTTTCTCCGGATGCCCGTGCACGGCATGCCGGTCTACATCTCTGTTCCGGAGGGCTGTGAGCTCGGGGTCGGCCAGGTGTTGGCGGTCGAGTTTGCCAAGGCCCGCAGCGGGTGAGTGCTGCGTTCCGAGTCACTGCGCGGTTGGCTGTCATGCTGGCCATCGCGGCGGTCGGCTGCACCACCAACCCGCCCCCCCGATACCCCGAGCGCATCGCCGATGCCCGGCGGGGGCTAGAGGGGGACAGCGCGGTCCAGGCCCGAGTGGCCGAGTTGGAAGCCGCCTTCGAGCGCGAGCGCGAAGAAACCCCAATCGATTCGCTTCAGCTTCGAGTCAAGGAAGATTACGACGGGGACCACAGCGTTCAATTTCTGACTCGGATTCCCGTGCCGGACCCCGGGGGCTTGCGCTCTTCTCGTGCGGTTCGTCGGGCCGAGACGCAGGTGTCGCTCGCGCGCCTCGAAGAGACAGCGCTCGAGCGCAACGCCGAGGCCTGCTTCCTGGCCATTGAGCTGGGTGGCCACCGCGAGACAGAGAGTCTGTACACAGCTTACGCGGCGCGCCAGCGCGAGCTGGTCGTATGGGAACAGGAGCGGCATCAGTCGGGCGTGCGCAAAGAGGGGCTCGCGCTGGAGTTCGAAATCGAGCGCGAGGTCAAGCTGGCGAACTATCTGCCCCGGCTCAGGCCGGTGGGCGAAGCCGGCATCGCGATGCTCCCCGCGGTTGATGGGCCGCCGCGGTCCCTTGCAAAGAGCGACGAGCTGCTCCGCCAGCTGGTTGGCGGCCGACATCCGTCCGTTGCGGTGAGAAACGCGACGGCTGCTCGGTACGCGGCCATGTCCGAGCGAGCGCGGCGTGCCGGTCTGCCCTGGTTCGACTTCGTCGACGTGGGCTACAGCGTCGACCAGGGTCGACGAGACGAGATCTCGGGTCAGATCGCTGTCCGGTTTCCGATCGGGTCGACCGCGGATGCGAGTGCGGGGCGCTTCCGCGCATTGGAGCGCGCTTCCCTCCACGAGGCGAACCAGGTTCTGGAGGAGGGAGTTCGCGGCGCGCTCGAGGCACTGGAAGAGATCGAGCGCTTCCAGAGCAACACGTCGCGCTGGCGATCGCTTCTCAACCTCGCAGAGACGGCCGAAGAAATCGCGGAGCGCTGGTGGGGCGAACGGCTCGCCGGCCCTCCGAAGATCGCCGTCCTCCTCGATCGGGCCTACGAGGCGCGTCAAACCGTGCGTGTGGCGCGGGAGCGCGCGGGTCTTGCGAGCTGCAAGCTGGTTGCGGCCACGGGCGTCTGGATCGACGACTGGCCCGCTGAACCGTGAACGGTAGATTGCAGGGGGGAGAGTTTAGAGCCGGCCGGGAAGCTCGCCGCGCTCCAGCAGCCCGATGAACGCTTCGACGATTCGCGGGTCGAACTGCGTTCCCGCCCCTGCGCGAAGCTCCTCGATGGCGGCCTCCTCGGGCATGGCGACCTTGTAGCTGGTGTCGCTGGTCATCGAATCGAATGCATCGCAGACACTGATCACCCGGGATTCGATCGGAATCGCATCACCGGCCAACCCTTCCGGATAGCCGGTTCCGTCGTGCCACTCGTGGTGGTTCAGGACGATCGGCGCGACGGGCTCCCACAGCTGGATGCGGCCCAGCATTCGGTAGCCGAGCACGGTGTGTTTCTCGCAGGATCGAGGGTTCTTCTGGAGCGTCCGGTCCAGCTTCAGCATCCCGACGTCGTGGAGCAATGCTCCGAAGTGCAGGTTCTGGAGCTGCGTCTCATCCAGCTCCAGCATTCGACCTATTCGGTTGGCGCACTGGGCCACCCGGTTCCCATGGCCGTCGTGATAATCCAGGTGGGCATCGAGCGCTGTCACGAGGATCTCGGTCATGTGGGAGAAGAAGTTGCGCTGCGAGTCGCGAAGATCCGCGTTGTGCAGGGCCACCGCCGAGACGCCAGCGAGCGTGGCGACGGCGTCGATCTGGGCGTCATCAAACTTCGCTGCGGGGTCCGTGTGGACGACCGCCAGCGCCCCGTGCGCCGCAGACTCTCCGCCAAGCGGCAGCACCACCGCTGCCTCGATGCCTTCGCCGTCTCCGCCCTGTTTGATCACGGGCTGGCCTTCGCTGATCGCCAGCTCGGCATACTCGAGCAGCCGCTGGCCCGTCGTCTCGAAGATTTCGCCGGCAACGTCGCCCGCGGACTCGATCAGCTCCGGCGGGTCACCGTCATTCTTACCGCGGGTCAATAGGAATGCGGCGCGAGCGCCCGTGAGTTCGATCGCGCAGGAGACTGCTCTGGCCGAAATCTCGGTGGAGTGCTCGGATGCCGGAAGGAACGCCGAGGTGCGAAGCAGCGCCGAGAGTCTCTGGTTGTCCCGATCGATCCGTTCGATCGATCGATGGACCGTCCGGCGCAGGATCAGAAAAGAGGCCAGGGACAAAACCGCAATCGAGCCCACGAGCCCGATCATTCCAGCCGTGCCGCGCGTGTCGGGGAGTGTGGGCAGGACGTAGCGCTGAACGATGGTGGCTAGCGCCAACAGCGGAACGACGGCGCCCAGGAAGTAGGCGACGAAGGCCGCGCGGTCGATTCCCTGGGAGAAGATCGATCGGCTGTGCTCGGAGTCCTTCAGCTTCATTCTCACTCCCGGCGCCCCGAGCGCTGCTCGGCCCTTCATCATCGGTTGACCCGCAGGGGCCCTGAAGTTCACCCCCGCGGGGAGGGGCCTGTGTGGCTTGCGCTGGGGCGCTACTGATGGGCCGCGCGTTCCGTTCACGGAGTCACCGCTGTGCCCGAGCTTCCCGAGGTCGAAGTCACGCGAAGACGCATCGCCGGCCTGCTGCTGGGCCGTCCGATTCGGCGTGTTGCTACGACGAGGAACAGTTATCTGTTCATCACGCCCCCGAATCGGCTGCGCGAGGGTTTGACCGGACGGACTGTCGATGCGCTGGAGCGGCGAGGGAAGTACCTCCTGGCGCAGCTCGACAGCGGTAGTCGACTGGTGATCCATCTGGGAATGACGGGTCAGCTCTTTTCCGCGGCTGCGACCAGCCCGCGCTTGATGACCCGGACGGCGCGTGCCGCGCTCTCTCCCGAAGCCCAGCGAAGCTTTCGCCCGGATTCGCATACCCACCTTAGGCTTGCCTTCGCGGACCGCGGGCCCGAGGTGTGGTTTCGCGACGTGCGCAAGTTCGGCAAGCTGATCCTGTTGGCGCGAGGCGAAGGACATTCGCGCCTCGACCGGCTCGGTGTCGATGCCCTGGAGGTCGACGGGCCGATGCTGTTCGGCGCTGGCCGCAAGCGCAAGGCCGCGATCAAGAACCTGCTCCTCGATCAGGCGGTGCTCGCCGGCGTGGGCAATATCTACGCCGACGAGGCACTCTTTCTGGCGCGCCTCCGGCCGACGCGCCGCGCGGGTCGCGTCACCCGCCTCGAGTGTCAGCGCCTCGCGCAGGCGATTCGAAGCGTTTTGGAGCGTTCGATCGAGACGGGGGGATCGAGCATCCGCGACTACGTGACACCGGATGGAGAGGATGGCAGCTACCAGCTGGAGCGAAGAGTCTACGGCCGCAAGGGCGAGCCCTGCGTCGAGTGCGGTGAGCCGATTCGACGCATCGTGCTGGGCCAGCGCAGCACCCACTACTGCGCGTCTTGCCAGAAGTAGTCGTGCTCAGCCTCACTGAGCTGCGGCGCGCCGCTCCCCTGTTGGAGCAGTTGATCTCGGGGCATCGCGTTCAGTTGGTCCTGCAGCCCGACGCGACCAGCCTGGTCCTCACCACCTATGGGGGGTCTCAGGCGGGCCGCCGCCACGTCCGCTTCTCCTGCCGACACAACGCTGCGCGGGTCTCCCAGCTCGAAGCGCCGCCGCGCGCTGCGCCCCGACCCCCTGCCTTCAGCCAGTTTCTGCGGTCGCACGTCGTCGGCGCGAGAGTGGGCGCGGCCCGCCTGATCGAAGACGACCGCCAGCTGGCGCTTCGCCTGCATGGGCCGCAGCGCGACTTCGAGCTGCTGCTGGCGATCCTCGGCCCCCGCAGCAACCTGCTGCTGCTCGACGGGGACGGGAGGCTGCTGGTCTCGCTGCGTCCGTTGTCCGAAACCCGGCCCGAGCTCGCGATTGGCGAGCCCTGGCGGTCGCCGGAATCGCGACCCCCCACTGTTGGAATCGATCGCTTCGAGGAAGAGGCGGACGATCACTACCTGGTGGCGATCGAAGCCCACTACGCCGAGCTCGAACAGTCAGACGAAGCCGACGATCTACGGCGCCGGCTGGAGCGCGCACTGAACAAGGAGGCCAAGGCGCTCGATCGCAAGCTGGCCAAGCTCGACCAGAGTCTCGAACAGGCGCGCTTGGCGAGCCGGTTGGAGCGCGATGGTGAGCTGTTGAAGAGCGTGCTTTCCAAGCTCAAGCGTGGCGATTCCGTCGCGCTGGCTCGAGACTTCGAGACGGGCCAGGAAGTGGAGATCGCGCTGGATCCAACCCTGACACCAGCCGAGAATCTCGAGCGGCTGTTCAAGCAATACCGCAAGGCAATTCGAAGCCTCAGCAAGGGGGGCGCGCGGCACGCTGCGGTGAAGGCATCACGGGAGGAGATTGCGGAGTGGATCGAGCGCTTCGAGACGCTGACCGCTGGGGACGTCTCGACGGTGGAGCTGGAGGGCTTCGGCGAGGAGCCCGCGATTCGCCGCCTGCTGTCCAAGTACTCACGGGCTCCGGCGGCGCGCGGTTCCCGTCCGGGCCAGCCGCTGGAGCACAAGCTCGCCGGACAGGTGGTTCCGAATCGGCTGATGCCGCGCCGCTACCGGACGGCCGGAGAGCTGGAGATCTGGGTGGGGCGCAGCGCGGCGGGCAACGATCACCTCTCTCTGCGCCTGGCGCGCGGCAAGGATCTCTTCTTCCACCTCGACGGGGCGCCGGGTAGCCACGTGATTCTACGTACCCAGGGGCGCTCGGATCCTCCTTCCGAGGCAGTGCTCGACGCCTGCGAGCTCGCCGTTCACTACTCCAAGTCCAAGAACGCGACGCGTGCCGACGTCCACGCGGTTCCGATTGCGAATGTCCGAAAGCCCAAAGGGGGAAAGCCCGGTCTGGTGACCGTCCACGGCGGCAAGACGATCCACCTGCGGCGAACCGAGTCGCGCCTCGAGCGCATTCTCTCGGCCCGTATCGAGGACTAGGCGCTACTCGCGAATCGCCTTCCTCGTCGATTTCAGGCGGTTTCGATCAAGACTTTCAGTTGACCGGGCTCGCCCGCGCAACGCAGCGCATCCTCGGCGTCAGCCAACGAGGTGCGATGCGAGATCAGCGAGGCGACGTCGATGCTGCCGGTCTCGAGTGCGCGGAGCGCCGGGGGGAACGGTCCGCAGCGCGAGCCCACGACGCGGATCTCGTTGACGACGAGACTCGAGAGGTCCAGGTTCGTGATCGTCGCGGTCGTGCTCTTCAGCACGACGGTTCCGCGCGGGCGCGTCGCTTCTACCGCCCGTTGCAACCCCGAGGCAGTTCCAGTGGCATCGACCACCAGCGAGGCGTGTGACGGGTGCCAGTCGGCATCCTCCACGGTTTCGATGTCTCGCCGTGCGAGGATTTCGAGATTCGCCGGGTGGTGCCCCACGACCAACACCTGGGCACCGGCCTGGCGCAGCACCTGGGCGACGAGCAATCCGAGCTTTCCATCGCCCAGCACCACGCAATCCTGGTTGGGCATGACGTGAACCTGCTCGAGCACTTCGTAGGCGGCCGCCAGCGGCTCCGCGAAGAC
>CAXMOC010000035.1:0-4487 GCA_964194865.1 uncultured Opitutales bacterium
CGGGCGTTCCCGCCCGACATCGGAGGGCTGAGGCAGTTTTTAACGCGGTTCGGCTCGCGTACCCATCGGAGTGAGGAAGACCGGCGATGAGCGTTCCGCCTTCCCGCCCTTTGTCGATCTGCATGATTGTGCCCAACGCCCATGAAGTTCTTGCCGACGGAGTGTTGGATCACATCGGGGGCATTGAACGAAGAATAAGGATCGAGGCACACGAGCTCGTGCGCCGCGGGCACGAAACCACAATTTCCTGAGCGGCGAGGTCCGCCGTTCCAGCGGACTTGGCTATGCGCTGTCGGCCGTCGCCGCCAGTCTGTTGGCGGCACGGGTTCCGGCGCCTCACGCAGCCCCTAGCTTGCTAGGTTCCAAGCCCGGAGGTCTCGTGCCCCACAGGCTCGGTCATCGCAGGCGCTGCGCGTGGCTGCTCGCCGCGGCGATCTTTGTCGCGGCGCCGGCAGCGGCCGGGGAGTTGGTTCCGCTGCCGTCGCACCCCGAGGCATTGCCCTGGCCGACCGAGCGCTGGCCCGAGGGCTCACTCCCGAAGGATCTGGATCGAGCGGCATTCGATCTGCATCTCGCGGAGCTCTTTGGTCCGAAGGGTCGCGGTGGGTTCCAGGACACGCGCGCGCTGCTGGTGGTGCAGGGCGGGCGGATCGTTTTCGAGCGCTATGCCGAAGGGTTCGGGCGCGACAGTCGCTTCCAGTCCTGGTCGATGGCCAAGAGCGTCACCAACGCACTGACCGGCGTCCTGGTCCGCCAGGGTCGCCTCGACGTCGCCGCGCCTGCCGCTGTACCCCAATGGAGTGGTCCCGACGACCCGCGTAGTGGAATCACACTCGCGCATCTACTCGAGATGCGCAGCGGGCTCGACAACGCCGACGGTTTCGGAACCGGCGAGGATTTCAGGTTCGCGTTCATCTCCCGGCTGCTCTTCGGAGAGGGCTCGCGCTCGCCGGCCCAGTATGCTGCCGCGGTGCCGCTCGACCATCCGGTTGGCAGTCACTGGGAATACTCGACGGGTACGAGCATCTTGATCGCAGCGCTCTGCGGGCAGATGATCGGTGGAGGTACGGCCGGGACGCGCGACTTCCTGCGCCACGAGCTCTTCCAGCCAATCGGGATGCACAGCGCGCTGCCCGAGTTCGCGCCGAGCGGCGAGTTCCTGGGCGGCGTCTTCGTCCACGCCACCGCCCGGGACTGGGCGCGCTTCGGATACCTCTACCTACGCGATGGGACCTGGAATGGCCGCCGGATCCTGCCGCAGGGCTGGGTCGATTACGCGCGGACCCCGAACCCTGCCGAGAACAACCGAATCTATGGCGCCCACTTCTGGGTGAACGAGGAACCGGCTTCGGACAACCAGTGGAAGCCGTTGCCCGGTGCCCCGCAATCCGTGTTCATGGCAGAGGGAGCCAACTTCCAGATGGTCGCAATCGTTCCGACCAAGGATCTCGTGGCGGTCCGCCTGGGGGAGGCCCAGGGCACCCCCTTCCCAGAAATCAAGGAGCCCTTCGGCTCGTTGATTGCCGCATTCCCGGACCGCAGCGCGCCGTGAGCACCGCACGCAAGGTGCTCCTCGGTGGAGGGCTGGTGCTAGCGATCGGCACGGGCCTGGTCTGGTGGCAGTGGTACCTGCCGACCCGGCGCGCCGTAGACATCGGCGCCGCCATGTTGGCCAAGCAGATCTGTTCCTGTGTCTACGTCGCGAGTCGCGAGCTGGCCGATTGCAGAGCGGACCAATTCTCGTCCATGGATCCGATCCGAGTCGAGCTGCAGCGGGATCAGCAGCGGGTGCGCGCGTGGCTGCCGGCCTTGGGCGAGCGGTTCGCAGCCTACCGCGAGGGTTTCGGCTGCGCGCTCGAATGAGTGCTCGGCGAGCCTCGGCGCTTTCGACCGTTAGAAATCGTTGAACAGCACCTTCACCGCCTTGCTCTCGCCCTGGTCGTGGCAGGTGAGGAAAGCGCGCTTGTAGTCAGCCAGGCGGTAGCGGTGCGTGATGATCGGTGTGAGGTCGATGCGCCCGCTGGCGATGAATTCGAAGTACCACTCCATGGCGTGCTGTCGGCGACCCTCGTGGGTCTCCATGCCGAAACCGTTGGAGCCCGTAATCGAGAGTTCCTTGAAGTAGAGCGGCGTCCACTCGAAGCGCCGAGGCGGCTCGACCCCGAGGGCGACGATCGTCCCTCGCGGCCGGACGATCCGCACCCCCACTTCGAAGGTTCCCGGTGACGACACCGTGTCATAGGCGACGTCGACGCCACCGTTCAGCATTGGCAGTCCGTGCCACGGCTCTCGGAGCTCGGCGCCGACGCTGTCCGCTACCGCTTCGATGAGGGCGCGGTCCGGGCGGTGCGCGATCACCCGCTCTGCCCCCAAGGACTTCGCCAACGCGGCCTGGTGGTCGAAGCGGGCCACCGCGAGCACACGCACCTCGGGGTGCAGCGCGCGCAGGATCGCGATCGCCGCGAGGCCCAGCGTTCCACAGCCGTAGACCAGAACCGTGCCGGTGGGGCTCGGCGGGTGGTGGAGGACAGCGTGAAGTGATACCGCGAACGGATCCGCGAGAACTGCCGCTTCGTCGCTTACGTCGTCGGGCACGGGGATGCACTGGGATTCGTGTGCAGGGAGCCGGGGCGCAAAGCCGCCGGTGGCGTCGGCGCTGTTTCCGTGGTGAATGCCGGGAGCCACGCTGCCGCGCGCGAAGTTCGCGCATTGGGCGAACTCGCCGCGCCGGCACCACGCGCAGGGTTCGAGGCCTCGCGGCGCGCACGAGAGCCAGGGGTTGAGGACGACGCGTTCGCCAACGAGACGGTCCTTCACCTCCGGTCCGAGTGCTTCGACCACACCGACGACCTCGTGCCCGAGCACCTGGGGAAACGAGATCAGGGCGGTCATGGGGTTTCCGAGCTCGCCGTTCAGAAAAACCTGCTTGTAGTCGCTCCCGCACAGGCCGCAGAGCTGCGTGCGCAGAATCAGCCAGTCGGGTGCCGGCGGCGTTGGATCCGGGATCTGTTTCAGCTGAATAGGCGCCATCGGTCCCACCAGTGCGCGCGGCGTCAAGGCCGAGAGTATCCGGGTGGCTGCCAGACGCGGCAGACTCCTCTCGAAGACGAGCGCGCGCACGCGATCAGCCCCGGACCGTCCCGCGCACCCGCTCGATCACCTCATCGGGAACCGGGTCGTAGCGCGACGCACCCCAGCGGTAGAGGCCCGGTAGCACGAGCTTGAAGAGGAAGACCCACCAGAGCGAACGCGGCACCGTGGCCTCGTGCCTGCGCTTCTCGAGGCAGCGGAAGACTGCCTTGGAGACCGCGCTCGGCGGCAGCTTCTTTCCCCGAAACCGAATCGGCGTGTCGTCGGCAGCTTGCTCCCAGATCTCCGTGTCGATTGGGCCCACGTGAATTACGACGCTGTGGATGTTCGAGCCCACGAGGTCTACGGCGAGTCCTTCGCTGAAGCCGGTCAACCCGAACTTCGAGGCTGCGTAGGCGGTCTCACGGGGAGGGGGCACGCGGCCGGCCGCCGACGAGATATTGACGATGGCACCCTCCCCGCGCCGCAGCATTGGTTCGAGGGCAGCGAGCGTCAGGTGGACGGGGGCCAGCAGGTTGACCTGAAGCGTGTGTTCGGCCTCTTTCGCTGTCACGTCGTAGAGCTGTTTGTGCATGGAGACGCCGGCGTTGTTCACGAGGATGTCGAGCTGGCCGAACTGCTTCACCACCCGAGCGACGAGAGATTGCACGAACTCGCGGTCCGCGAGGTCGCCCACGACTGCCTCGGCCTCCGCTCCACGCCGCCGACAGGCCTCGGCAACGCCGGCGAGACGATCGGCGCGTCGCGCCACCAGCGCGAGCCGGGCACCGCGCGCTGCGAAGTCGAGGGCGAGCTGCTCGCCGATGCCCGAGGAAGCACCGGTAATCAACACGACGCAATCGGAGTAGCTCGAGTTTCGCACGTGGCCCTCTCGTTTCTTTCGGGGGACAGCAGCGAGGGCGAGTATGTCAGATCTCAGGCGTACGGCCGGCGGATAGGAGTCCGCATCCTTGGAATTGCCTCGACGGCCCGCCAGACTGCACCGCGCAGCTGCTCCGGGTGCGGACGGCTGTCGATCAGCATCAACATGGACATCGTCGTCCGCTGACGCGGTTGATCGGAGTAGAGCATCGAGAGGTCTTCAGGGGTCAGCGGCTCCGAGCTAACGGGGGTCATGGCTCGCTCCTCCTGGCCGGGACGTGGTTGAATTCTAGGCGAAGGGGACGCGCTTAGGGCGGCTCGCGCAGCCGGACCGGTCGGGGGGCGTACGTGGTGGGATCGATCGCGAACGCGGTTGGGGCATTGTGTCCGGGGCCGCCGACCGGTTAGGAGGCGTATGTGGTGGGATCGAGGGCGAACGCCAACCCTTCGAGCTTTTCGCCTCGCTCGCGTCGCGCCGCGTTTTCGCGGGCGATCTCGCGGTAGAGCCGGAAGGCAGTTCGATCGTCGAGTTGGGT
>CAXMOC010000036.1:0-18963 GCA_964194865.1 uncultured Opitutales bacterium
AAAGACCCGCATAAGCCCAGTCGTGCCTGTTACGGACACTCAAGACAAAAAGGGCACCCGGAAGACTCAACTGCCCCAGGTGCCTACGATTACTGCCGGGCGCAGAATCTACGCCGGGGCGCCTCCGCGGTCAAGGGCCGGCCCGCGGAGAGTTCGGTTGCCCCTCGGGGAAAGAGCCTCACTCAGGTCAACCGAACCTTCGCATAGCGCCGCTTGCCGACCTTCAAGAGATAGGAGCCTGGGGCGCCGAGCTGAAGGGTCGGTTCGCCGACGACCACCTCGTCGACTTGTACGGCGCTCTGGGCCACGAGCCGCCGCGCCTCGCTCCGCGAGGCCACCAGCCCCAACTGGTCCAGCAGCGCGAGCAGTCCGATCTGACCGGAGGCCCCGGTATCGCAGACCACCTCCACCAGATCCGTCGGCACCTGCTTGCGTTGAACCACGGCCCGGAAGTGGGCCGCCGCTTCCCCAGCAGCGTCGGCCCCGTGAAAGCGCTCCACCAGCGCGCCTGCCACCGCAAGCTTCAGCTCCATCGGATTGCCTTCGCCCCGCCCGACCGACTCCCGCTGCGGCCGAAGCTCTCCCCAGCGGTCGTCGGACAGCAGGTCGAAGTACTCGAGCATCAAGGGATCCGAGACACTCATCAGCTTGCCGAACATCTCGCCCGGCGGATCGGTGATGCCGACTCCGTTGCCAAGGCTCTTCGACATCTTCACGCCATCGGTGCCGACCAGCAGCGGGTGGGTGATGACGGCCTGAGGAAGCTGCCCGTAGTCGCGCTGGATCTCGCGCCCCATCAGCAGGTTGAAGGTCTGATCCGTGCCCCCCAGCTCGGCGTCCGCACGCAGCGCCACGGAATCGTAGGCCTGGACGAAGGGATAGAGAAACTCGTGAACCGCGATCGGCGCGTTCGCCTGATAACGCTTCGCGAAATCATCCCGCTCCAGCAGCCTGGCGACCGTGTAGTGCGAGCAGAGGCGGATCAGATCCGCCGACGAAAGCTTCACCATCCACTCGCTGTTGAAACGCACCTCCGCGGCCTCGACGTCGAGAATGCTCCCGACTTGATCCACGTACGTACGGGCGTTGCGATCGATCTCGTCTTTGTCCAACGCCGGACGGGTCTTGCTCTTGCCCGACGGATCCCCGATCCGCGCCGTGAAATCCCCGATCAAGAAGATCGGAGTGTGTCCGAGGTCCTGGATGTGCTTCAGCTTGTTGAGGACCACCGTGTGGCCGAGGTGAAGATCCGGAGCGGAGGGGTCCATCCCCAGCTTGAAGCGCAGGGGTTGATTCGACTCAAGCGACTCGACTAGGCGAGAGAACAGCTCCTCCTCGCCGTGGAAGTTCGCCGCTCCGACGCCCATCACCTCCAGCTGTCGGCGGGCTTCGCGCTCGATCGACGGGTCGCTCACGAAAGTGGCTCGCCGCAGGTCCGGACCGCGCACTCGGTGACGATCGCATCCATGCGCCGGTCTCCCGCTTCGTGAGGAACGGCCTCGATCACCTGAAACTCGTATGCGAAGCCAATGAGGATGGGGCCGGAACCCGAAGCGAACGTTCGGTCGTAGCAGCCCTTGCCGCGACCCAGACGGTTTCCGAACGAATCGAAAGCGACCCCCGGCACGACGACCAGGTCGTCCGGAGCGAGCAACTCGGGCGGGCCCTCCGGGGGCGGCTCGAGCACTCCGTAGCAGCCGGGTTGTAACTCCTCCCAGCGGGTCACCGGAAAGAACTCCAGCCGGTCCTCCTCCGCGGTACGGGGCAAGAGCACCTGAGAGCAGCGATCCACCACCGAGTCGAAGAGCGGCCGCGAGGGAAGCTCGTCCGGCAGGGCCGCGTAGAGTGCGATTCTGTGGGCGCGCGCCGCCGGCGCCGACCTGATCAGGGATTGCGCGGCGATGCGCGCAACTCGCTCGGCTTCAGCCTTCGGCACCAGGCGTCGACGCTGCGACATCTGGCGCCGCAGCCGGCGTTTGGACTCGCGAAGCTCGGCGGACATCGCGTCCCAGGATAGATCGCGCGCGCGGCTACTGCCCGGCGGGGGCCGCCTCGAGCGCGGACTCCGCCAACTCGATCAGCGACTCCAACCGCTCGAGATCGACTCCGGCCGAGCCGCGGCCGGGGCTGGTGTTGGGCTGGCCGCGCAGCTCGACGAGTTCTCGAGCGAGGTTCAGCGCCGACAGCAGGGCCAGGTTCAGGGAATCCACCGTGCCCGTCTTCTTCTCGACCATCGACATGGTTTCGTCGAGGTAGCTGGCAACACGCTGTAGTGAAGCCTCGTCGTCGTCCGTGCGAATACGAAACTCGCGACCGCGAATCTGGATCGAGACGGACGGCTTGGATGTCACGCCTCGCCCGCCTCGGCGAGCTGCTCGTCGAGTTGGTCGAGATGCGCGATCAACTCGTCCAGGCGCTTGTACGCATCCTGACGTCGCTGGTTTGCCGCGAGCAGTTGGGAATCGAGCGCTCGGATTCGTCGCTCGCCTTCTTCGATGTGGCTTCGAAGCGACGCGTTTTCGGCGAACAGATACTGGTGGGAGTCGGCCAAGGCCGAAACCGCTCGCTCCAGCCGATCGAAATCGGAGACTTTCGAAGCTGCGTTGGGAATGAACCGACCCCCCGTCGTGGCTCGATCGTACCGAGGACCGGTAGAACGCGTCAAGCCGTTGGCGAAGAAAGACCGCGGCTCTGGCTGTCCTCGAACCGTGAGCTCGAGTCAAACCGCGTTGCGTTCAGATGAATGCGTTGCGCGATTGCAGGCGCGATGCGCCCATCAGGTAGGCGTCCACGGCGCGCGCCGCCTCTCGCCCCTCCCACTGAGCCCAGACGACCAGGGACTGGCCGCGGCGAACGTCACCCGCCGCGAACACTCCCGGCTCCGAGGTCTGAAAGCTGTGGGAATCCGCTGCCACGTTGCCGCGCGGATCGAGGTCGACCGCCAGGCCTTCGATCAACCCTGCTTGAACCGGGTGCACGAATCCCATCGCCAACAACACCAGGTCTGCGGGCAAGACGAATTCGCTGCCGGGAATCTCCCGGGTGCTGGAAAAGATCGGCCGTTTCAGGGAATCCCGGTCGAATTCGAGCTTTACGCCGTGCAGCGCGCAGACGCGGCCCTCCCGCGCCTCCAGACGCTTCGTCATGACCGCGTACTCCCGCACGCCGCCCTCGGCGTGCGAGCTCGAGATGCTGAACGACAGGCGCGGGTACAACGGCCAGGGCTCGGAGTTGTGACGATCGTCGGGTCCCCGGGGGAGCACTTCGAGAGAGGTAACTGATTTCGCCCCCTGACGGTGCGCGGTGCCGACGCAGTCCGAGCCCGTATCTCCGCCGCCGATCACGATCACGTGGCAATCGGTGGCCAGGATGTCTTCCTGAGGGTCGAGAGAGTCGCCCGCCAGCCGCTTGTTCTGCTGCGGGAGAAAGTCCATCGCGTAGCAGACACCCGCTAGCTGGCGGCCCTCGATCTCGAGATCCCGAGGAGCCTCGGACCCGTTGCAGAGCACGACGGCGTCGAAACCCTGACGCAGCTGCGATGCCGAAAGATCGATGCCGACGTGGACTCCGGTCTGGAACGAAACGCCCTCTTCGCGCATCTGCTCGACGCGCCGGTCGATCCAGCTCTTCTCGAGCTTGAAATCCGGAATCCCATAGCGAAGCAATCCGCCGACCCGATCGGCCTTCTCGAAGACCGTGACGGTGTGTCCCGCCCGATTCAGCTGCTGGGCGGCGGATAGGCCGGCGGGCCCCGAGCCTACGACGGCCACCGAGCGACCGCTGCGCCGCTCGGGCTTCACTGCGCGGATCCAGCCTTCCTCCCAGCCGCGGCGCACCAGCTCCCACTCGACCTGTTTGATGCTGACCGGTTCCTGGTTGATGGCGAGCGTGCAGGCCTTCTCGCACGGTGCCGGGCAGACCATTCCCGTGAACTCGGGAAAATTGTTGGTCGAGTGAAGCCGAGCCAGGGCGTCTTTCCAGTGGTCGCGGTAGACCAGATCGTTGAAGTCGGGGATCACGTTGCCCAGTGGGCAGGCGTCATTGCAGAACGGAATCCCGCAGTCCATGCAGCGCGATGCCTGCACGCTGGTCTTCTCGTGGCTGAAGTCCTCTTGCACGTGCCGCCAGTCCTGGAGCCGGCGCTCGACCGGCCGGTAGCTCGTGTTCTCGCGCGCGTGCTTGAGGAAGCCGGTAACGTCAGCCATTTCCGCTCTCCGCGGCCAGACGGTCGGTCAACGCGCGTTTGTAGTCCTTCGGAAACACCTTCACGAACTTCGGCGCGTAGGCGTTCCACTTTCTCAATATTTCGTCCGCTTTAGCGCTTCGCGTGTACTGGAAGTGCCTGCGAATCATCTTTTGAAGCGTCTCGACGTCGTCGTCATCGAGCGGATCGTCGATGTCGATCGTCTCGCGATTGATCCGGCCAGCGAGCCGCCCCTCTTCGTCCAACACGTAGGCAATCCCGCCACTCATGCCCGCGCCGAAGTTGCGGCCTGTGGGGCCCAGAATCACTGCCCGGCCGCCCGTCATGTACTCGAGGCCGTGGTCGCCCACTCCCTCGACCACGGCCCACGCTCCGCTGTTGCGCACGCAGAAGCGTTCGCCAGCCAGACCCTGGAAGTACGCCTCCCCGGACGTCGCCCCGTAGAGCACGACATTGCCGGTGATGACATTGGCGGCCGGATCGAAGCTCGACCCCTCGGGCACCCGAACCACGAGCTTGGCACCACAGAGACCCTTGCCGCAGTAGTCGTTGGTATCCCCTTCTACGATGAAGCTGAGGCCGCGAGGGCAGAAAGCCGCGAGGCTCTGGCCCGCGCTGCCCTTGAAGCGCAACGTGATGGTGTCGTCCGGCAGCCCATCCTCCCCGTGACGCAGCGAGACCTCGGAGCCGAGGATGGTACCGACGGTCCGGTCGGTGTTGCGGATGGGCAGCGCAATCTCCACCCGTTCGGCGCGCTCGAGCGCGGGCCGCGCCGCCTCGAGCAGCCGCGCGTCGAGTACGGTCTCGAGCTCGCGGGCCAGAGACTGGGACTCGCGGTTGTAGATTGCGTGCGGAACGTCGGGCTTGTGAAGAAGGTCACTGAAGTCGAGCCCCGCTGCCTTCCAGTGGCTGACGGCCGCTTCCACGACCAGCCGGTCGGACTGGCCGATCATCTCGTCCAGCTTCCGAAAACCGAGCTTGGCCATGTATTCGCGCAGCTCTTCCGCAACGAAGAGCAGATACCGAATCACACTTTCGGGAGTCCCTGCGAAACGCTCCCGCAGCAACGGGTCCTGAGTCGCGATGCCAACGGGGCAGGTATTGAGGTGACAGACGCGCATCATGATGCATCCCATCGCGACCAGCGGCGCCGTCGAAAAACCGTACTCGTCCGCTCCCAGCAGCGCCGCCACGGCCACATCGCGGCCCGTCTTCAAACCGCCATCCGCCTGCACCCGAATCCGACCGCGCAGATCGTGCAGAACCAACGTCTGCTGGGTCTCGGCCAGACCAATTTCCCAAGGAATGCCGGCGTACTTGATCGACGCCTGAGGAGAAGCTCCGGTCCCACCGTCCATGCCGCTGATCAGGACGCCGTCGGCCTTGCCCTTGGATACGCCAGCGGCGATGGTGCCGACGCCAGTGACGGAAACCAGCTTGACCGAGACCCTGGCCCGACGATTTGCATTCTTCAGGTCATAGATCAGCTGAGCGAGGTCCTCGATCGAGTAGATGTCGTGGTGCGGGGGCGGCGATATCAGCCCCACCCCCGGCGTCGAATGCCGCACCTCGGCGATCGTCTGATCGACCTTGTGACCGGGCAGCTCACCCCCCTCGCCCGGCTTGGCACCCTGGGCGACCTTGATCTGCATCTCGTCGGAGTTGACGAGATACCAGCTCGTCACCCCGAATCGACCCGATGCGACCTGCTTGATCGCGCTGCGCCGCAGGTCGCCGTTGGCCTCGGGCGTGAAGCGATCCGAGGCCTCGCCGCCCTCGCCCGTGTTGCTCTTGCCGCCGAGTCGATTCATCGCCACGGCGAGGGTCTGGTGGGCTTCCAGGGAAATCGAGCCGTAGGACATCGCGCCGGTACAAAAGCGCTTGACGATCTCGGCGGCGGGCTCCACCTCCGAGAGTGGAACCGGCTCTTCGGCGAACTTGAAGCGGAATAGCCCGCGCAGTGTGCAGAGCGACTCGGTGTCGCCGTCAGCCGCCTTCGAGAACTCTTTGTAATCGTCGTAGCTGTCGCGCGATACCGCGATCTGCAGCTTGGAGACGGTCTCGGGGTTGAAGCTGTGCCGCTCTCCGCGGGCGCGCCACTGATACAAGCCCCCCGGATCGAGCTCCGGGTAGGCGTAGTCATCACCGGGGAAGGCCCGCGCGTGGCGAATCCGGGCTTCCTCGGCGAGCACGTCGTAGCCCACGCCCGAGATGCGCGAAGCGGTACCGGTGAAGCAACGATCCACGACTTCGCGATCGAGGCCTACCGCCTCGAAGATTTGAGCACCCCGGTAGCTCTGAAGCGTCGAGATTCCCATCTTTGCGAAGGTCTTCAACAAGCCCTTGTCGTTGGCCTTGATGAAGTTGTCGATTGCGGTCTGCAGCTCCAGGCCTTCGGGAAAGAAGCTGCCCTCGTCGGCGAGTTGCTCGATCGTCTGGAACGCGAGATAGGGATTGACCGCACCGGCGCCATAACCGATCAGCAACGCCATCTGCGCCACCTCCCGGGCTTCACCGGTCTCGCAGACGATTCCGCAGCGGGTGCGAAGGGTTTGGCGAATCAGATGGTGGTGCACCGACCCGGTTGCCAGCAGCATGGGAATCGGAGCGAGTTCTGGGGTCACGCCGCGATCCGAGAGGATCAACAGGTTCACGCCCTCGTGGAGGGACCGCTCGGCTTCCGCGCACAGCTGATCGAGGGCCGCCCGCAAACCCGCCCCCCCGTCACCCGGCTTGAACAGACAGTGCAGCGTTCGAGAGCTAAAGCCCGGCAGGTCGACCGATCGGAGCGCAGCCAGCTCGTCGTTGGTGATCACCGGGCGCTCGACCCGGATCATTCTCGCGTGCTCCTCGGTTTCCTCGAGGATGTTCTTCTCGGCTCCCAGCGGCGAGTACAACGCCATCACCGGACGCTCGTTGATCGAGTCCATGGCCGGATTCGTGACCTGCGCGAAGAGCTGCTTGAAATAGCGGTAAAGCATCTGTGGCCGGTCGGACAGACAGGCCAGGGCCGCGTCTTCCCCCATGGAGCCGATGGGCCACTTGGCATTGACCGCCATCGGCGCGATCAAGATCCGCAAATCCTCGGTCGTGTAGCCGAATGCCTGCTGCAGCTGATGTCGCAGCTCGAGATTCTCGAGATCCGAGGTGACCTCGCCCGGTGGCAGCTCGCTCAGCCGGACCCGATTGCGCCCCACCCACTCACGGTAGGGGTGGCGGTTGATGTAGCGGGCCTTGATCTGCTGATCGTCGATGATCCGCCCGGCTTCGAGATCGACGAAGAAGATCTTTCCCGGGTGCAGTCGCTCCTTGATGAGGACCTGCTCGGGCGGGATGTCGAGAACGCCCACCTCCGAAGCCATCACCACCATGCCGTCCTTCGTGACGACGTAGCGCGAGGGTCGCAGCCCATTGCGGTCGAGCACGGCTCCGATCTTGCGTCCGTCGGTGAACGCGATCGAGGCCGGACCATCCCAGGGCTCCATCAGGAAGGAGTGATACTCGTAGAACGCCGCGAGATCCGGATCCATATCTGCCCGGTTCTCCCAGGCTTCCGGGATCATCATGAGCATGGCTTCGGGTAGCTCCCGGCCGGTCAGCACCAGGAATTCGAGTGCGTTGTCGAACTGGGCGGAATCGCTCGCGCCCTCCCGCATGATCGGATAGAGCTTCTTGAGGTCTTCGCCGAAGTAGTCGGACCGCATCGTGCCCTCGCGGGCGTGCATGGCGTTGCGGTTGCCGCGCAGGGTGTTGATCTCGCCGTTGTGCGCGAGGTAGCGGAAGGGGTGGACGAGCGCCCAGGTCGGAAGCGTGTTGGTGCTGTAGCGCGAGTGCACCAGGGCGAGCGCCGACTGCATGTCCGCATCCAAGAGGTCGGGATAGAAGCTGGTCACCTGGCGGGCGATCAACATTCCCACGTAGGCGATCGTGCGGCTCGACAGACTCGGCACGTAGAAGAAATCGTCCGCGGCGCGCTCGCGGATCGCGTTCTCCGCAACCCGACGGATCACGTAGAGCTTGCGTTCGAAGGCGTCTTGATCGCTCGCGGCAGCTCCCTGGGCGCCGATGAAGACCTGCCGGATGCGGGGTAGGCCCTCCCGGGCCACGCGTCCGATCGCCGAGGGATCGTGAGGCACGTCGCGCCAGCCGAGGACGCGCTGCCCTTCCTCGGCGCTGATCTCCTCGATCTGACGCTGTTGCCGGGCTGCCTCGGACTCGTCCCGAGAGAGAAACAGCATCCCGACCGCGTAGCGACCCGGCGACGGGAGCTCGATTCCCAGGGCGGCGGCCTCGCGTCGCATGAAGGCGTCCGGCAGCTGGATCAGAACTCCGGCACCATCGCCGGTTTCCGGATCGCAGCCACACGCGCCGCGATGCTCCAGGTTGAGCAACACCTCGATTCCCCGGCGAATCACCTGGTGGGACGGCCGACCCTGAATGTCGGCGACGAACCCGACCCCGCAGGCATCGTGCTCGTTGGCGGGGTCGTAGAGGCCCTGCGGGCCGCGCGGCACCTGCGTCGGCTCGACCTTGGCCTCGCTCACTTCGCGGCCTTTCGACTGCGTTGCCCACCCGAACGCCGCGCAGGGCGCGAGTCGAACTCATCGCTTCCATCGAGCGCCAGTCGCGGTCGCTCGGCGTGAGTCGAGAGCACGACGCTGGTCTCGGTGCGCGTCACCCCCTCGAGCGAGCGAATCCGATCGATCAGCTGCTCGAGACTCTGCGTGCTCTGGGTCTTCACCTTCACCATCAGGGTGTGAGCCCCGGTCACGTGGTGGCATTCGAGCACGTCGTCGATTTCGCAGACCTGTTGTTCCAGCAGGCCGATCGCCCTGGGATGCTCCGTTGAGAGGCCAATGAAGGCCGTGACATCCATGCCGAGCCGGCGCGCGTCGAGCAAGGCGACGTAGTCCGTGATGACGCCCGCCTCCTCGAGTTTGTGGATGCGTTCGACCACTGAGGGAGCCGACAATCCGACCTGCTCTCCGATTGCCGTCAACGGCTGCTTGCAGTTGCGCTGCAGCAGCTCGAGAATCGAGCGGTCCAGGGCGTCGAATTCCGCTGAGACTCGGTTGAATTTCATAAGGCTTTCGGCGATTGGAGACGACCTTTTTACGGCAAAGCCGGTCCATTCGTCAAGCAAATCAATAGCAGAACCCTGTTCTACCTGTCTATATTCGGATCGCCTCGAGGCCTAGGAGTCCCCTCGGGGAGAGGCGACCAGCGCGCGGAGGCGCTCGGGATAGTTGGTGAACAGCCCATCGACCCCCGCAGTCAGCAGACGGCGCATGTCGTCCAGCTCGTCGACCGTGTACGGGTAGACGGCCAGACCGTCGCCGTGCGCAGCCTCGATCCACGGCGATTCGGCGAGCCCGAACCACGGGTTGACGGCTTCGGCCGCGATCCTGCGGGCCCGTTCGAGAACCCGCCGGGGCTTGCGGGGCGATACCAACACCGCCAGCCTGGCTCGCGACGACAGGGCCCGAAGGCGCTCGAGCACGCCGTCGTAGAACGACGAGAAGAGCGTGGCGGCCAGCAGGCCCCGGCTCTCGACTGCGGCCAGAACCTCGCCCTCTAGACCGGAATACTCTCCCCGGGCACTGCGCTTGAGTTCGAGATTGAAGGCAATCCTCGTTCCGAAGCGGTCGAGCACCCCATCGAGGGTCGGGACGGCTTGGCCGTCGCCAGCATCCAGCTGCCGGATCTCGGCCCAATCCAATTGGGCAATGTCGGCGCGGCCACCCAGGGATCGAAGCTCCGCGTCGTGGCGAACCACGATTACACCGTCGCGTGAATGGTGAAGATCGATCTCGATCATGTCCGCGCCCTGGTCCACCGCCAACTCGAACGCGGGCAGCGTGTTTTCGGGCCGGCTGCCAGAAGCGCCGCGATGCGCGATGACCAGCGGCCCCGCCGGTCGCGCCAAGCTACTCCTCCGCCCAGTCGCGAGAACGGGCAACAGCGCGCTGCCAGCCCGCGTAGAGCGCCTCGCGGCGATCTGCTTCCAGTCCGGGTTCGAACAGCGTCACGCCGGAGGCATCGGATGCGAGCTCCGATCGGTCGTTCCAGAAGCCGACGCCGAGGCCCGCAAGCAACGCCGCGCCCAACGCAGTGACTTCCAACAACGCGGGGCGCTCGACCGGTGCGCCGAGGATGTCCGCCTGAAATTGCATCAGGAAATCGTTCGCGGCGGCACCGCCGTCGACTCGCAGTGTGTCGAGGCGCAGGCCGGAGTCCTCGCGAATGCACTCCACCACGTCGCGCGTCTGGTAGGCGATCGACTCCAGGGTGGCGCGTACGATCTGTTCGCGGGTGGTGCCCCGGGTAATTCCGACGATCACGCCCCGCGCGCGCTCGTCCCAGTAGGGTGCGCCCAGACCGACGAAGGCGGGCACGAGATAGACGCCGCCGGTGTCATCGACCGAGCGGGCGGCCGCCTCGGAATCGGCCGCTCGCTGGATCAAGCCGAGCCCGTCGCGTAGCCACTGAACCGCCGCTCCCGCCACGAAGATGCTGCCTTCTAGCGCGTACTCGGGACGACCACCGAGCGACCATGCCATGGTGGTGACCAGACCGGTCTTCGATTCGGGCGCCGAGTCTCCCGTGTTCATGAGCAGAAAGCAGCCGGTTCCGTAGGTGTTCTTCGCACGGCCAGGCTGCGTGCAGCCCTGACCAAAGAGGGCGGCCTGCTGGTCCCCTGCAATCCCCGTGATGGGGATCGCCTCACCCAGCCACTCGGCCTGGGCGATGCCGAACGACCCGCTGCTGTCTTTGACGTCCGGCAGGATCTCGCGCGGAATTCGCAGCTCTCCGAGCAGCAGGTCGTCCCAGTCGCACTGGTGAATGTTGTAGATCAGGGTCCGAGAGGCGTTCGATACTTCAGTCGCGTGTACCTGTCCGCCGGTCAACCGGTGGAGCAGCCAGCAGTCGATCGTGCCGAAGGCGAGCTCGCCGCGCTCCGCTCGCTGCTGGGCTCCAGCGACCGCGTCCAGGATGAAGCGGATCTTGGTGGCCGAGAAGTAGGCATCGATCACCAGACCGGTCCGCGCGCGAACTTCGGATTCGAGCCCTCGGGAGCGCAGCTCCTCGCAGATCGCCGCCGTCTGCCGCGACTGCCAGACGATCGCCGGGTAGATCGGCTCACCCGTTGTGCGATCCCAGACCACGGTGGTTTCGCGCTGATTCGTGATGCCGATGGCCGCAATCTCGCCAGCGCTGGCGCCGGCCTCGGCCAGGACGTCCCGCGCGGCGCGTAGCTGGCTGTCCCAGATCTCCAGGGGATCGTGTTCGACCCAGCCGGGCTCGGGAAAATATTGGGGGAACTCGTGCTGGGCGGTGGCCGCAATCGCGCCGCTGCGCTCGAAGAGGATCGCTCGGGACGACGTCGTGCCCTGATCGAGGGCCATCACGTACCGGCTCAATCTTCAACCCCCGGGCTACAGCGCCGCTGCGTCGGCGGCACCCCCAAAAACGGCCTCGACAAATTCCTCCGCCGAGAAGTCGCGTAGATCGTCGAGGCTCTCGCCGACGCCGACGTACTTCACCGGAATGCCGAATTCGTCCGCCAGTCCGATCAGCACGCCGCCCTTGGCGGTTCCGTCGAGCTTCGTGAGCACCAGGCCAGTCACCCCGGCCGCCTCGGTGAACAATCTCGCTTGAGAGATCGCGTTCTGGCCGGTCGTGGCGTCCAGAACCAGCAGCACCTCGTGCGGCGCCCCCTCCAGATCCCGGCCGATGACCCGGACGATCTTGGCGAGCTCGTCCATCAGCGGGCGCTTCGTCTGGAGGCGACCGGCCGTGTCGATGATCGCTACGTCGACCTCTCGAGCTACGGCCGCCTTGACGGTATCGAACGCCACGGCGGACGGATCGCCGGACGGCGGGCCGGCGATGACATCGCAGCCCGCACGCTCTCCCCAGACCTGCAGCTGCTCGGTGGCGGCCGCGCGAAAGGTGTCTCCGGCACCTAGGATCACGCTGCGACCCGCAGCCCGGTAGCGCGCCGCAAGCTTGCCGATCGACGTGGTCTTTCCCGCCCCGTTGACGCCCAGAACGAGGACCACATGGGGACTGCCACTCGTGGCCTGGGCCTCGTTGGGCTCCACTCGACGCAGCTTCTCGAGAATCGCCTGACGCAGAACCTGACGGACCCCCTCGGCGTCGCCCCCTGGCGCATCGCTTCGAACGCTGGCCAGCAAGCTGTCAGCTGTCTTCACTCCCAGATCCGCTTCCAGCAGCATGCCCTCGAGTTCGTCGAGGATGGAGGCATCGATCGTGCGCCCACCCATGAGCTCCGCGAGTCGCCCTACCAGGTTTTCTCGCGTCAGTTTGAGGCGATCGCGAAGCCGGACCTGAGCTGGCGGCGGAAGTGGCTCCGGGCGGGCGGCATGCTCGGGAGCTGAGGACGCATCGGGCGATTCGGTGGCCGGCTCGGGAGGTAGCGCCTCGGCCGATCGGGGAGCCGCCGCTGGACGCGAAGCCGACCGCCGCGCCCCGACCAGCACAGCGCCGACAGCCAACGAAACGGGGCCAACCAGCAGAGCCACCAGCCACGGATTGCGGCTGGCCCACGGCGCCAGGAGCTCGATCAGGGATTGATCCATCGCGCGCCGAACATAGCGGCCTTCCACACCCCCGGGCAGAAAGCGCGAACGGTCGCATCAACCCCGGTCAGTGCATCTCGACGGAGACCAGGTTGCTGATGCCCTTGCGTTCCATCGTGACACCGTAGAGGACGTCGGCGACTTCGATCGTGCGCTTGTTGTGGGTGATCACGACGAACTGTGAGGTGCCGGACATCTCCCGCACGAGGTCGTTGAAGCGGCCCACATTGGCGTCGTCGAGGGCAGCATCCACCTCGTCGAGCAGGAAGAACGGAGAAGGCCGCACCTGGAAAACGGAGACCAGCAACGCGATGGCGGTCAACGTCTTCTCACCGCCGGACAGCAGGTTGACGTTCTGGAGGCGCTTCCCAGGAGGCATCGCCATGATCTCGATCCCGGCCTCGAGCACATCTTCCGACTCCGTCAGGGACAACGCCGCTCGCCCTCCCTGGAACAGGCGGGGGAAGTTTTTCGAGAAGTGCTTGCTCACCAACTCGAAGGTCTCTCGGAAGCGCTTGCGGCTGGTGCGGTTGATTCGCGCGATGGCATCCCGAAGCGACGCGAGGGTGTGCTCCAGATCGTCCCTCTGCTCGGTCAAGAAGCGCGCCCGCTCACTCAGCTCCTCGTGTTCTTCGATCGCCCCGAGATTGACTTCGCCGAGTCCCTGAATGCGTCGGCGCACTTCCTCGAGCTGCTTCCTGCGATCGCCGGTCGGCAGCGCCGCCAGCTGGGCGTTGGCGCGCGCATCGCGGGCGGCGTCCGCGGCCTCGGGTTGATCCGGGGACGAATCCGCTGCTTCCGAATCCTCCGACCCGGGTTCCACTCCGACGGCTGTACCAGGCGCTGTCTCAGCGGTCTCGACGGCCGGAGGCGCCCAGCTGGCGAGATCCACGTCCCATTTCTCCCGCATCGACTGGTCGAGGTGATCCAGCTTCAACTCCAGCTCGCGGCTGGACAGCTCGGCTGCGGCAACTTCCTCGCGCCGACTCGAGATCACGCTTCGAAGCTGGCGCACCTCTTCGTCCAGGTCCCTCAGCGCGGCCGAGATCTGCTCGTAGGCCTCCCGCTTCGCTTCGTTGGCAGCCCGCGCAGCCTCCTCTTCCCGCAGCCTGGCCGTCAAGGCATCCTCGGCGCGCTCGATCGTCTCGGCCAGCTCGGTGCGTCTGGCTTCCGCGTCGGTGATCTCCTTGTTCCGTCGCGAGATCCATTCCTGGGTTTCCTCGACCGCACTCGTCGACCGCAGATGCATCGAGCGCAATCGGTCGCACTTCTCCGAACGGCCGGCGTGCTCCACCCGCCGCTCGGTGGCGATGATCTCCAGCCGACTGAGCTCCCGCGCCGAGGAACCGGCCCGCAGGATCAAGGCGTCGAGCTCTCGCTGTCGCGTGGCGCGATCGGCACGGGTTTCTTCGAGAAGCCCTTCCAGGCGGGTCCGCTCCTCGGCCAACGACTCGATCTCTGACAAGCTCTCGGAGCGCTCGGCGACCCTTCCCTGCTGGGTTTCGCCCAGGGCCTTGACGCGCTCCCGGGTGCGCTCGAGATCCTTTTCGTGATTCGCCACCGCGAGCGCGGCCGTGTGGTGCCGGTTCCGGAGGTTGTCCAGCTCGTCGCTGGCCTGCGCGAGGCGGCTGTCGGCTTCCCGCTGCGCGGTCTCCCGATCGGTCACTTCGCTGTCCAAGCGGGCCACCTCCACGCTCAGATCCCGCACTTCGCCAACGCGGGCCACCAGACCCTGGCCGGGCGCTCGCGTGCCGTCGCCTCCCTGGAAGACGCCATCGGGAGTCAACATGTCGCCCTCGCGCGTAACGAAGGTGGCCGGAATCCGGCCACCACCGTAGACCGCGAGCACTTCGCGCAGATCGTCCACCAGATTGACACCGCCGAGCAGGGTGCTGGCGAGACCCTCGAACCCCTCTCGAGCGCGTACGTGACCTAGCAGCGGTTCACCCAACGGCACGAAGCCGAGTGCGTCGGGTGGCTCGGATGGCAGAGCGACGAGAACCCCGCGCCCGGCGTCGGCGGAACGCAGCCGTTCCAGCGCGGTCAGCGCGTTGGCCGGGTCTTCCACCACGATCGCCTCGGCACGCTCGGCCAGCGCTGCTTCGACGGCCCGCTCGACGTCGCGATCCACCTCCAGCAGCTCCCTCACCACTCCGCGCAGCGCGAGCTTCGGGTGACCCTCCGAGTCCGAAAGCAGGTGGCGCGTTCCCTCTCCGAGGTCATCGCGGCTCTCGACCAGCTCGCGCAGCGACGCCAGCCGCGCCCGGCGCGTCTCGCGCCTCTCTCTCAGCTGCCGAAGCTCCTCTGACGCCTGGCGCGCCTCGGCCACCGTCTGCTCGTGGGTCTCCAGGGCGCGACGAACCAGCCCCATGAGGCGATCGCGTTCGGCCAACAGATTGCGGAGTCCGTCCTCGAGGCTGCGCTGCTCACTGCTCGCCTGGGAGGATTCGGACTGGCCCACCTCCATGACCTCGTCCGAGACCCGAATCCGGCCGTCGATTTCGGCGCGTCGATCATCAACGCTGGCAAGTCGATCTTCGGCCCGGGCGATGCCCGTCAGCGACTCCACCAGCGCCGCGTTTTCGACCTCTCGCCGGCGCTCGAGAGCTTGCAGCTGCTCTCGAGCCTCGGCAGCTGCGGCCTCGCTGGCCACCAGGCGCTCGCCCTCCGCAGCCAGCGCGCTTTCGGTGGAGTGCAACTCGTCGGCGGCCTCTTCGGCCTCCACCCGCTGCACCCGAAGCTGCTCTGCGAGGCGTTCGAGCTCGCCCTGCCGGGCCGCGATCGTCTCCGCCAGCGACTCCCGCTCGCGGCGGCCGAACTCGATCTGGCCCTCGTGATGCTTGATGTCGGTGCGCAACGCCAACAGGCTCTCGTTGCCGTGGGTCAGCACCCCCTCAGACTCGGTCAATTCGAGACGCTTGGCCTGAACGGTCAGCTCGCGCTCGGCCATCGAGGCCTCGAAGCCAGCCACCGCGTCGCCGAGGCTGGAGAGCCGCTGCCTCGCCGCTTCGAGCTCTTGCTGATGAGAGCCGCGCTCGTCGACCGCCAGTGACAGCTCCAGCACGCGCAGCGTCTCGCGTAGCCGCTTGTAACGAGCTGCCTTCTTGGCCTGTCGGTCGATGGAGGAGATCTGGCGGCGAATCTCGCCCAGTACGTCGGCGATGCGCAGCATATTCTGCTCGGTCGACGCGATCTTCGACTCCGCCTCCCGGCGGCGCGCCTTGTACTTTCCGATTCCGGCCGCCTCCTCGATCAGGATGCGGCGCTCCTCGGCCTTGGCAGAGACGATCTCGGCGATTCGTCCCTGCTCGACGATCGTGTAGCCCTTGGTTCCGATGCCCGTGTCGCGAAAGAAGTCTTGGACGTCCCGCAGGCGGCAGGGCGTCCGGTTGATCAGATACTCCGACTCTCCCGTTCGATAGAGCCTTCGAGTGACCTGGATCTCGTCGTAGGAGGCGAAAGCGGGCGGTCCGTCACCCGTGCTGTTGTCGAAGGTGAGCACGACCTCGGCCATCCCGACGGCAGTGCGGCCCTCGGAGCCCTGGAAGATCACGTCCTCCATCCCTTTGCCGCGCAAGCGACGGGGTGACTGCTCGCCCATCGCCCAGCGCATGGCATCGACAACGTTGGACTTTCCGCAGCCGTTCGGCCCGACTACAGCCGTGATACCCGGTTTGAAGGCGAGGGCCGTCTTGTCTACGAAGGACTTGAAGCCGTGTAGCTCCAGGGATTTTAGCTTCACCCGTTCTCCGGTACGCCGGCCGCCTGGGCGCGACCGGAGGAAACCAACTGGCGGTGCGCCGTCACGACGCGGAACAGTGGAGGAAGGGGGGTGCCAAATTGGTACTCCCCTGAGGGACCAAATGCAAGATCTTCGGCTCGCGCGCCGCCAAAATGCGCCCTGCGGGACTGTCGGCGCTCAGCCGGAGGCGGCGATCGCCCGCTCCGTCCGATACTGCAGCCGATACAGGCGGTAATAGAAGCCCTCGAGGGCCATCAGCTCCTCGTGGGATCCGAATTCGACGATGCGACCCCTGTGAAGCACGTAGATTCGATCCACGTCCTGAATCGTGGACAGGCGGTGGGCCACGGCCATCGCCGTTCTACCCTCCATCAACTTGTGGATCCCGCGCTGGATCAGCTGCTCGGTTTCGGTGTCGATCGAGCTGGTGGCTTCGTCGAGCACCAGCACATCCGAGCCGTGGGCGACGGCTCGGGCGAAGGACAGGAGCTGGCGCTGGCCCGCGGACAGGTCGGCGCCCCGCTCCCGAAGCTCGGTCTGGTAACCCTGCGGGAGGGGTTCGATGTAGGTATGAGCCTCCACCGTGCGGGCGGCGCGCTCGATCTGGTCGGCGCCCAGGTCTTGGCGGCCGAGGCTGATGTTGTCGGCCACGGTGCCGCTGAACAGGAAGACGTCCTGGAGCACCGTCGCAACCCGCCGTCGAATTTCGCTCTGAGGAAGCTGGCAAACGTCCTGACCGTCGAGCAGCACTCGCCCTCTCTGAGGCTCGTAGAGCCTCGTCAAAAGCTTGATCAACGAGGTCTTTCCCGCCCCCGTCGCGCCGACGAACGCCACCCGCTCGCCCGGTTCGACGCGGAAGGAAACGTCTTCCAGAACCCACTCCTCCTCGTTGTAGGCGAGCCAGACGTTCTCGAACTCCACGCTTCCCCTGGGGGCCGCAGCCGAGCCGACGGCGCTTGGAGGCTCGGGCCCCGCCCCAGCGCGATCCACGATGGCGGGTTCGGTATCGAGCAGCTGGAAGATCCGCTCGGCGCTGGCCATCGAGGACTGCATGACGGCGTACTTCGCCGAGAGATCGCGCAGGGGCATGAAGAAACGCCGCATGTAGTCGATGAAGATGTAGAACGTCCCCACCGCTGCGAGCCGAAAGCCGTACCCCAGGATGATCGCGACGGTCAGGTTCTGCGCCACTTCGACCACCGAGAACAGTCGACCCTCCCAGCGGTTGGAACGCTGCCAGGCGTCCCGGTTCAGGCCGTTCAGCTGCTCGAAGTCGGCGATGTTGCGGGCCTCTCGAGTGAACAACTGGACGACCTTCATGCCGCTGATCGTCTCCTGGATCTGGGTGTTGATGCGGGCGATCCGCAGGCGCGTCTCGCGAAAGGCCTCGCGCACCTTGAGTCGGAACACGACCGCTGCCACCCCCAACAGCGGAACCACCGTGAACGTAAACAGCGAGAGCTTCCAACTGATGCTGAAGAGCACGATGGCAAAGCCCGCCATCTTGAGTACGTCCGTGATCAGGGCCACCAACCCGGCAGAGAACATCTCGGCCACATTCTCGACGTCGCTGGTCGCGCGCGTCACCAGACGCCCAACGGGATAGCGGTCGAAGAAGCCCAGGTGCAGCAGCTGGATGTGATCGAAGACCCGCGAGCGAAGATCGCGCATGGCGAGCTGGCCCGCCCAGGCAGACATATACACGTGGAGGAACTGCAGTCCGACCAGAGCCAACGCGACGGTGCCGTACAAGAACGCCAACCACGCCAGCGGCGAGAAAATCTCCGGGGGAGCGAGGATGCCCGCTGACCATTGTGAGATCTGCGAAGTCATCTGGGTCACGGCCGTGACCGCAGGTTCCGAAGATCCAGCTGTCGAACCTCCGAAGATCGAGTCCAGCCCATGCATCACGATCCAGGCGGGTGCGAGCTCCAATACGAACAGCGGAAAGAAGAGCAACAGGTCCAGCGCGAAGATCCAGGCATAGGGGCGGACGAACGGCCACAGCCGAAGCAGCAGTCTGGCGTCGTATGCCTTGCCGAGGACTTCCTCGTCGTGCAGGGACTCGGCGTTCACGCAACCGCCCCCATTCCATCGAGCTCTTCTTCCAGGGCCTGCTGGCGTGCGGTTCGGGCGTAGAAGCCGCCGGCCAGCAGCAGCTCGGCGTGGGTGCCACGCTCGCTCAAGCGCCCGTCTTCGAGCACGACGATCTGATCGCAGTTGCGAACGCTGCTGATTCGGTGAGAGATGCACACGACCGTGCGGTCTTGGAACACCTCATCGAGGTTGTCCTGGATCGCCTGCTCGGTGGCGGCGTCCACAGAGGAAAGGGTGTCGTCCAGAATCAGGATGCGCGGGTCGAGAGCCAGTGCTCGCGCCAGAGCGGTTCGCTGACGCTGTCCGCCCGACAGCAT
>CAXMOC010000037.1:0-9054 GCA_964194865.1 uncultured Opitutales bacterium
ACCCTTGCGTATCAGGACCAGCTCAGCCGCAGCCAGTTGAGGAGCAACTCCCTCCTCGGCTTGGCCCGCACCAGCGCGCTAGCCGGGGACCACGCGACTTCGACCGAAGCGTACGAGGCGCTCGCTGATACCTGGCACAAGGCCGACGCAAGCGTGCAGGCATTGACCGAGGTCCGCGATCACATTGGCGAGCGCTAGCGGAACCGCGAACTCCAACGAGGAATCAGCGCCACAGGAATCCGTTGCCCGTCGAGCGATAGCCGCGCGTGAAAGTGCTCGTCCTCTCGATGCCGAGTTCGGCCCTCTTCGGCCCCAGCGCCAGGTGGTTTGGATCCTCACTGTGCTTTTGCACAGCCGCCATGTCGGTGCAGGCCATCACGAACACGAGATCACCGCGCTTGAGGTCGACTTCCCGGTCGGCATCCCTGCTCGCGACACCTGCGCTGTAGATCAGCGTTTCGGGCTCCTCGCGCCAGCAGTATTCCGCGTGGCCCGCCGTGAATTCGATGAACTGGTCGCGGACCGCCGGCGTGCGAAATCGCATGCCGACGAGATAGAGGACGGCACCCTCCTGGTCGAGCGCCTCGTCCCTCCGCCACCAGCCAAACCCCGGGACGTCATCGAACAGCATGCTCATCACGCGGCGCCGGGTCATCTTTCGATCACCCATGGTCTGGGTCAGTGCTGCGTGTGAAGGGCGAGCGATGTGCTGGTCCAGGCTCTGGCGACCGTTTCGATAGCGCTCGAACACCAACACGCTGTTGGAGTCTTCGAGGTTCACCGCCGTTCCATAGGCGATCGTCTCGGGCTCGGCGGCCCGCGCATCTTCACCGCGCAGATCCCACACCTCCAACCACTCCGGCATCGAGGCGTTCTCGGGACGAATCTGGAATTCGACCACGGCGGTCATCGTCTGATCAGGCATCGTTCTCACTCCCGAACATCGGCTTCGATCGGGTCACTTTACTCAACCAGGTGCTTGCGCACGAAAACGACCTGGTCGCGCCCCGGCACGGTCGCTCGAAGTCTTCGGCATTTGATCCAGAAGTCGCAACGGCAGCGCGGTCTGCGGGGGAATTCGGCGATTGAGATTGTCGACCGCGCGGTAGAACCCGATCACGTCCGACTTGCCCGCTTTCGACGCCAGAAAATCCCGGCGCCCAAGGAGCTGCGCCATGTCATCGCCGAATTCCTCGATCAGCCGATCGGCACTCGCCCCGACGTCCGGTGTCGGCAACATCATCGCCGGGTTTGCGCTCGACTTCATCGAATGGCCCAGAGGTGCTCATATAAAGACCGCAGCTGACGTGCCCCCGGAGACGATTGTCGACCTGGGTCTCGTCTACGGGCCCTTCGTTGCTGCCTTCGGCTTCATGTCAATCTGGTGTTATACCCACTACAAGCTCACCAGCGAACGACACGTCGAGATACTCGAAACGCTGGCGGAGCGCCCGTGCCGCAGTGGACAGCTTGTGACGGATTGAATCCCAAACGTCCAGCGGGCTGTACGAATTCGCCCCACCGCCGGCGCAGCGCAGGCGGCAGGGTGCGGTTACGCTTCTCCCATGCGCCGGACCCTCCTGTGGTCAGCTCTCCTCCTCGGAGCTGCGATCTTGGCCCTTTGGGCAGCGCGCTCATTTCGGGAACCGATCCCCGTGAAGGCCGTCCGGGTCGCGCGCGGGCCGGTGGCGGCCACCATCACCAATACCAAGGCCGGAACCGTGCGCGCGCGTCGCAGAGCGAAGCTCTCCCCGCAGGTGGGCGGCAGTGTGGTCGAGATCACGCACCGCGAGGGCGCCTGGGTGGAGCGGGGCGAGGCGCTCCTCCGACTCGACGACGCTTCACAGCAAGCGCAGCTCTTCCTGGCCAAGGAGGACCTGCGGGTCGCGGAAGCGAGTCGGGGCGAAGCCTGCGTGCAGCGCGATCGGGCGCGCCGCGAGCTCGAGCGAAAGCGCGGGCTCGCAGACCAGAAGATCGTGTCCGCCGACCTCCTCGATGCACTGGAGAGCACGTATCAGGCGGCGAGGGCATCGTGCAACGCCGTCTCCGCACAGGTTGGCCGCGCTCGCGCCCAGATCACAGCCGCATCCGTGGAGATTGACAAGATGGTGATGCGCGCCCCCTTCGACGGCGTGATCGCCGAGGTCGCCGTCGAGGTGGGCGAGTGGATCACGCCGTCGCCACCACTGATTACCGCTCCGTCGGTGATCGATGTCATCGATTCCTCCTCCGCGTATATCAGCGCACCGATGGACGAGGTCGATTCGGCCGCGATCCGCGCAGGCCAGCGCGTCAAGGTCACGGTCGATTCGCGTCCGGGAGAAGCCTTCCCAGGGAGCGTCGTGCGCGTGGCCCCCTACGTGATCGACATCGAGGCGCAGAACCGGACAGTTGAGGTCGAGGTCGAGCTCGACGATGCGGAATTGGCTCGGACCCTGCTGCCCGGCACCTCCGCCGACGTCGAGGTGGTGTTGCAGCTCGCGGAGCACGCGCTGCGCATTCCCACGGAGGCGCTCCTGGCGGGGGATCGGGTGTTCGTCGCGGACGACGGGCGACTCGAAGAGCGAAAGGTCGAGGTGGGGCTCAAGAACTGGGACTATGCCGAGATCAGCCACGGCCTCGAGGAAGGTCAGCGAGTGGTCGTCACGCTAGACCGCGTCGAGGTGCAGGTGGGCGCGCGGGTCGAAGTCGAGGAAGTCCCCTTCCGGCCATGATCGCGCTCGAAAGGGTATTTCGCACCTACGTGATGGGCGATCAAACGCTGCACGCACTCGACGACGTCTCCGAGCGGATCGAGCACGGGGAGTACGTCGCCGTCATGGGGCCCTCCGGCTCGGGGAAGTCGACGCTGCTCAACATCGTCGGCTGCCTGGATCGACCCAGTCGCGGCGTTTATCGGCTCGACGGGGTCGAGGTCGGCTCGCTCTCCGACGACGCGCTCTCTGCGATTCGCCGCGACAAGATCGGCTTCATCTTTCAGACCTTTCACCTCGTACCGCGGCTCTCTGCGGCGGAGAACGTCGCTTTCCCGATGGTCTTCGCGGGGGTTTCCCGCGCCGAGCGCACCGAGCGGGTGGCGACTGCGCTCGACGCCGTGGGTCTGGCAGAGCGCGCGACGCACCGCCCGTCGGAGCTCTCGGGGGGTGAGCGCCAGCGGGTCGCGATCGCCCGCGCGACGGTGATGCGGCCCCAGGTGCTCCTCGCGGACGAGCCGACGGGCAACCTGGACAGCGCAGCCGGGCGGCAGGTCCTCGATCTCGTCGAGAACATGAACGCGAGCGGCCTGACCCTGGTCGTGGTGACTCACAACCCGGCCGTCGCGGCACGCGCCGGCCGGGTGCTGATGATGCGGGACGGCCGCATCGAAGAGCGCCTCGTGGGCGCGGACCTGCTGGAGCGCGGTGTCGGTACCGCAAGCGAGTCCGCCCCGTGACCCTCATCGACCTCGGTCAGTTCGCGCTCACAGCGCTCAACCGGCATCGAGTACGGACGTCGTTCAGCCTGGTGGGCGTGGCGATCGGCGTCACCGCGGTCGTCCTGCTCACATCGCTCGGCGAAGGGGCGCGGCGCTACGTGACGGGCCAGTTCGCCTCGCTTGGCAGCAACCTCATCGTGATCGTGCCCGGAAGGAACGAGACCACTGGGACCTACCCCGGGGTGGGCGCAGGCGTGCCGAACGATCTCACCCTGGATGATGCGCTGGCGCTCGAGCGCGGGCTGCCCCGACTACGTGTGCTGGCTCCGATCTCGATGGGCAACGAGACGGTGTCCAGCGGGAACCGCAGCCGCCAGGTGATCGTGGTGGGCTCTACGCGCAGCTTTCTCGACGCGCGCGAACTCAGGATGGCGCGCGGTGAGTTTCTGCCCGAGAACGAAATCAACTGGACAGGACAGGTGGCCGTGCTCGGCGCTGGTGTGGCGGACGAACTGTTCCCCGGTGAACGCGCGGTGGGTCGCACCGTGCGCGTCGGTGACTGGCGCATGCGCGTAATCGGGGTTCTGGCGTCGTTCGGCACGCAGATCGGAATGGACCTGGACGCAATCACCATCATTCCGGTGGCGACGGGTCTGCGCATGTTCGATCGCAGCTCGCTCTTTCGGATCCTCGTCAAGACCCACAGCAGTGGCGACATGAGCGGGGTCTGTGATCGGGCCATCGAGATTCTGACCGAGCGCCACGATGAGGAAGACGTCACGTGCGTCACGCAGGAATCGGTGGTTTCCTCACTCTCGTCGATTCTGGGAGTTCTCACGTTGGCACTCGGCGGTATCGCCGCCGTCTCACTCTCGGTAGCAGGCATCGGAATCATGAACGTCATGCTCGTCTCCGTGTCTGAGCGCAGGCAGGAGATCGGCCTTCTCAAGGCGGTGGGCGCTCGGAGCGGGCAGATCCTCGCGGTCTTCTTGACTGAGGCGGTCCTGATCTCCGTCAGCGGGGGCGTCGTGGGGCTCTTGCTGGGGCGCGCCGTCGTGAGCATCGTGCTCTGGATCTTCCCCAGCTTCCCGTTGGTGGTTCCGCTTTGGGCGGCCGTGGCGGCGCTCGCCACATCGGTCGTCGTCGGCGTGATCTTCGGCACGCTGCCAGCGCGGCGAGCCACCCAGCTCGATCCCGTTGCGGCGCTGGCCGGGCGGTAGCTCGTGACGCCGCGCGACTACCTGACGTTGGGGATCGGAGCCGTGCGCGGTCACCGCCTACGCTCGTTCCTCTCGATTCTCGGCGTCGCGATCGGGATCGCCGCCGTCATTCTGTTGACTTCGATCGGAGAGGGCACGCGGCGCTACATGGTCGACGAGTTCATGCAGTTCGGGACGAATTTGCTGCAGATCCATCCCGGCAAGACCGAGACCGTGGGAGTCCCCGGCGTGCTGGGCGGGACGACCCACAAGCTCACCCTCGACGACGCTGAGGCAGTGAGGCGGGTACCCGGCGTCCAGCTCTCGGTGCCCATCGCGATCGGCCAGGCGCGCGTCGAGAGCAATGGGCGCGGCCGCAGTGTTCTCGTCTACGGAGTGACTTCCGATCTTCCAGCGTTGTGGAAGTTCGAGATCGGGCAGGGCTCCTTTCTGCCAGCGGGCGATCCACGGCGCGGGTCGATGGTGGCTGTGCTGGGGCCAACGCTCAAACTCGAACTCTTCGGAGAGCAGAACGCTCTTGGCCACTTCGTCCGCATCGCGGGTACCCGGCTGCGCGTGATCGGCATCATGGCGCCCATCGAGAACATCGTCGGCATCGACCTCGGCGATGCAGCCTACGTTCCCGTGGCGACCGCGATGCAGATGTTCAACCTCGACGAGCTGATCGAGATCGACGTGGTGTTCGCCCACGAGGGTCTCACCGACCAGGTCGTCGAGAGCGCGCGGCGTCTCCTGACCGCCCGCCACGGGGGCCGAGAGGACTTCACGATCATCAGCCAGACAGCGATGCTCGAGGTCTTCAACCGTGTCCTGCGGGTGGTGACGATTGCCGTCGCGGCCATCGGGGGCATCTCGCTGCTGGTGGGAGCGATCGGAATCCTCACGGTGATGTGGATCGCCGTCAGCGAACGGGTCGAGGAGATCGGCCTCATGCGCGCGCTCGGCGCCACTGAGCGCGACGTCGAGCGCCTTTTCCTGATCGAAGCCGTGGTCCTGACCTTGCTGGGTGGGCTCGCGGGGATCGGCACGGGGCTGGCGTTGGCGGGACTTCTCCGACTCGCCGTGCCCGGCATGCCCGTCTTTACCCCCATCGCCTACGTGGCCAGCGCACTCGTCGTCAGCGTCGTCACCGGCCTGCTTGCCGGCGTCGTCCCGGCCCGCCGGGCCGCCGTACTCCACCCCATCGAGGCGCTGCGGACCGACTAGAGGGGCTCGGACGCAACGACTTCGAGAGATTCGCGCGTGCGGTCGAGAACTCGAGGCGCTGAAGCCCCGCAATCGCGAGTTCACCAGGTATCGACGTTCGGCCGCTTCTTGTGTGATCGCGCTGGAGTCGGAGGCACCAACTTCAGTGCCCCGGCAATCCACGCCCGGGAATCCGCTGGGTCGATCACATCGTCGAGTTCGAAATGCGACGCCATGTTCACCGCCTTGCCGCGCTCGTAGCTCGCAGCGACCATCTCCTCGTAGGTCCGCTTGCGCTCCTCGGGGTCCTCGATCTTCTGCAACTCCTTGCGGTAGCCGAGCTTGACCGCACCTTCGAGCCCCATGCCGCCGAATTCGCCGGTCGGCCACGTGACTGTAAACAGGGGAGTCTTGAAGCTGCCCCCCGCCATGGCCTGGGCACCCAGCCCATAGGCCTTTCGGGTGACGATGGTCATGAGGGGCACATCGATATTGGCTCCGACGACGAACATTCGACCGGCGTGGCGAACCAGAGCCGTCTTTTCGATTTCCGGCCCGACCATGATTCCGGGACAGTCGGATAGACTCAAGATCGGAATGTCGAAGGCATCGCAGAGCATCATGAAGCGCGCACCTTTGTCCGCCCCGTCGGAATCAATGGCCCCTGACAGATGCCCGGGATTGTTGGCGATCACGCCGATCGGCCGGCCCTCCACGCGGATAAACGAAGTTAGGATGCCCGGGCCCCAATGCTCTCGGATCTCCAGCACGGTACCGACGTCCGCGATCCCCGCGATGACCTCTCGCATGTCGTAGTAGCGAAGCCGATTCTCGGGCACGATGAAGCGCAACTTGCGGCCATCCGGCGCCTCCCAATCTTCGACCGACCCCTGGAAGTAGGAAAGGTATTTCTTGGTCACTGCGACCGCTTCGGCCTCATCTTTGACGGGAATGTCGACGACGCCGTTCTTGACCTGCACGTCCATCGGACCGACTTGTTCCGGCTTGAAGATCCCGAGGCCACCCCCTTCGATCATCGCCGGTCCACCGATTCCGATATTGGAACCCTCGGTGGCGATGATCACGTCGCAACAGGCGAGCAGCACTGCGTTGCCGGCGAAGCATCTCCCCGTCGTGATCCCGACCACGGGTACGAGGCCGGACAGCTGAGCGAAGTAGTTGAAGGCGAGACAATCGAGTCCCGCCACGCCAGAACCATCGGTATCGCCAGGGCGCCCCCCACCGCCTTCGGCGAAGAGGACCGTGGGAAGGCGCTGTTCCTTTGCGATTTCGAACATCCGATCCTTCTTGGCGTGGTTCATCATCCCCTGTGTACCCGCCAAAACCATGTAGTCGTAGGACATCAACATGGTTCGCGCGCGATCTTCGCCGAAGAGATGGCCGTTGACCTGACCGAGGCCGCAGACCATTCCGTCGCCCGTCGTATTCCCGATCAGGTCCTCCATGCTGCGTCGGCGTCGCTGTGCGGCAACCACGACCGAGCCGTATTCGATGAAGCTGCCCTCGTCACAAAGATCGGCGATGTTCTCCCTGGCGGTGCGGTGGCCGGTCTTGCGTCGCTTGGCTACGGCGTCCGGCCGATTCTCGTCGTAGCCTGCGGACCTGCGCTCGAGAACCTCCGCGAGGTCGGGGCGGATGTGGTCCAGATCGACTTCCCCACCTTCACCCTCGTCCGGAACGGCGATCTCTGCCTCTTCCAGATAGATCAACGGGTGCCCTTCGAATACGGTGTCGCCCTCGTCGACCCCCAACCGTGTGACGATTCCGCTCACAGCGGCGTTGATCACGTGCTCCATCTTCATGGCTTCCATCACGAGTACACGCTTACCGATATACACCTCGTCACCGGGCTCGACATCGAAGCGAATGATCGTGCCCTGCATCGGAGCCCGAATGGCGGTGGTCCCCTCGGGCAGCTCGTCCTCCACCAGCGCCAATGCCTGGGGCGCCGAAACCACGCTCGCCTCTCCGGACTTCCCGTGATCCAGCACCGCGAGCGGATCGACTTCGTCCAGCTTCACGCCGGCGAGCGCCGGCGCAGTGGACGGTTCGTGCTGCTTTCCCACGTATAGCTCGCGATGATCACCAACGACGACGAGCTCAGCGAGATGCTCGTCGATGAAGCCGGTATGGATGTCGTTCTTCTCGAACTCGGGATGGGCGAAGAGGTTTCGCAGCATGCCGATATTGGTTGCCACGCCTTCGATGCGCGTCTCGCAGAGTGCGCGGTAGGCCTTCTTGACGGCATCGGAGTAGGTATCGGAGTTCGAGTGGACGACCAGCTTTGCCAGCAGCGAATCGAATGCTGGACTGGTCGTGTAGCCCGAATACCCGAAGGTGTCCGTGCGCAGCCCCGGACCCGTAGGCATTTCGAATACGCTCAGCGTTCCGCCGGTCGGCTTGGTACTGCCATCGGCCAGCATCGTCTCCATGTTGATACGCGCCTGAATGGCGTATCCGCGCGGACTCGGGACATTCTCCTGCTCGAGCTTCAGGTCTGCGAGCGTCTTTCCCGCCGCGACCTCGAGTTGCGCTCGTACCAGATCGACGCCCGTCACTTCCTCGGTAATGGTGTGCTCGACCTGCAACCGCGCGTTGGCTTCTATGAAAGCAAAGCGACTCCCGTCGGAATCGACCAGGAATTCGACCGTCCCCAGGCCTCGGTAGTCGACCGCTCTTCCCAGCTCGACCGCCGCGTCCGTCAAACCGCGGCGGACATCCTCGGCCAGTGTCGGGCTCGGCGCGATTTCTACGACCTTCTGGTGACGACGTTGAATGCTGCACTCGCGCTCCCACAGGTGGCTCACGGCACCGCTGCCGTCACCGAGAATCTGCACTTCGACATGCCGTGCGCGTGACCAATACTCCTCCAGGTAGACCTGGGGATTGGCGAAGGAGAGCTCGGCCTCCGAAGTACAGCTCTGGAAAGCCGCTTCCAGCGCGGAGGCACTTTCCACTACCCGCATGCCTCGCCCACCGCCGCCGGCTACCGCTTTGATCACCATGGCGGTGCCTTCCGACAGGGTGGAAAAGTACGACTGGGCTTCCTCGAGCGATACCGGGTTGTCGCTGCCCGCCAACACGGCGACGTTGCAGCGCCCGGCCAGCTTTCGCGCGCTGACCTTGTCTCCGAAGGTCGCGAGCGTCTCCGACCGGGGGCCGACGAAGGTGATCCCGGCATCCTCGACCAGCGAGGCGAAGTCTGCGTTCTCG
>CAXMOC010000038.1:0-17091 GCA_964194865.1 uncultured Opitutales bacterium
GGAGTCATCGCCCGGAAGGAGGCCGACACCAACGGAGATGGTCACTTCGACCGCGTCGCTCGTTACGAAAACGGCGTCGAGCGCACCCAGACCGAGGACAAGGACGGCGACGGCAAGCCCGAGCGGGTGATTCATCTCGACGCCAGCGGGCAGAAGGAGCGCGAGGAGATCGACACCAAGGGCGACGGCAAGCCCAATCTCATTCGCATCTACGCCGCCGGCGAGCGCGTACGAGACGAGGAAGACACCAACGGCGATGGCATCGCCGAAATCGTCACGACGGTGGCCGGCGAAACCCGCATCCGGCGCGAGGCCGACACTACGGGAGACGGCCGCCGGGACACGGTGATCGAATACGACGACGATCGAAAAGCCCGCCAGGAAGAAGATCGCAACGGCGATGGCAAACCGGACGCCCGCTACCGCTTCGACGCGAAGGAAGCCATCGAAGCCGAAGAATTCGACGAAGACTACGACGGATACTTCGAAATCAGCGTGGAGTACGTGGACGGAAAGCGCACGCGCCGGATCGTCAAGTCACCAAAGACCGATCGTCCGGAGCGGGTCGAAACCTTCGAGAAGGACGCCCTCGCCCGGGTGGAGCTCGACGAGAACGGCGACGGGCGGCCAGACCTGTGGAACTTCTACGCCGCAAGCGGCGAACTCATCCGCCAAGAGCAGGATGGCAACGCTGACGGCGAGCTCGACGCCTGGATCGAGCTCGACCCCGAGACCCACAAGGAGGTCGCAATCCGCCGCGACGTCGATTACGACGGGAAAGTCGACAGCTGGCGCCAAAACGACCGCGACGGCACGCCACTGTCGCTCGAAGAGGACAAGAACGGCGACGAGAAACCCGACCGCAAGGTGGAGTTCTCGGAGGGCAAGCCCGCCAGATTCGAAGAAGACACGGACTTCGACGGCCGTCCCGACTTCCGGGGCGAATATGATTCGGCTGGCGCGTCCGAGCGCGAGGAACGCGACACCACGGGAGACGGCAAGTTCGACACCGTGATCCACTTCGAGAGTGGCGAAAAGATCAAAGAGGAGCGCGATACGAGAGGCGACGGCCAGTTCGACGTGGTCACCCTCTTCCAAGGCGGTGTCCAGATCAGCCAGCGGCGCGACACCTCGGGAGACGGTGCCTTCGATTCGACGATCGCCTTCGCAGACGGCCACCAACAGAGCCAGAGCCGAGACACCGATGGCGATGGCAAGCCCGACGTCGTGGTCTTCTTCGACTCGAAGGATCGCCCGCTCCGGGAAGAAATCGACACCAACGGCGATGGGCGATCGGACCACCACAACTTCTACGAGAACGGCGTCCGGGTGCGGGACGAGGTCGACCAGGACTTCGACGGGCGGTTCGAGCTGGTGACGACCTACCTCGGCGACGAGCCCCAACGCTCCGAGGCGGACATGGATGGCGATGGCAGCGCCGACCTCGTGATCGAATACACCGATGGACGCAAGGGCCTACAGCGCGAGGATCGCAACTCGGACGGCAAGTTCGACGTCGTTACCCACTTCGATACCGACGAACGCCCGGAGCGCATCGAAGAAGACGCGGATCACGACGGGCGCTTCGAGACAGTCACGTTCTACGAGGCGGGAGAAAAGGCCCGCTCCGAGAAGGACCGCAATGGCGACGGCCAGCCGGACGTGATCGTGACCTTCGAGGGCGGCGAGATCGTGCGTCAGGAAGAGGACAGCGACTTCGACGGCAACGTCGACGTCCGCAGCCTCGCAGGCGAGAAAGGAACGCGAATCCAGGAAGCGGACACGAACGCTGATGGAAACATCGACACCTGGCTCACCACGGACTCCAAGGGCGCGGTCATCAAGAAGGAAGAGGATCAAAACGCCGACGGCAAAGCCGATCTCGTCGTCTACTTCAAGGACGGCAAGTTGGATCGGCTCGAACAGGACAGCGACGGCGGCGGCTGCACCGATCTCAAGCAGTGGTTCGACGCCAACGAAAAGGTTCGAGCCGAGTATCGGGACAACTCGGGTGACTGCAAGATCGATGTATGGAGCTACTACGAGAACGAAATCTTGGTTCGCCAGGGCCAGGACTCGCGCGGTAGCGGCCGACCGGAGGTCTTCAACCACTTCGACTCGAATGGCGCCCCGACCGTTCAGGAAGCGGTGACTGGCAACAACCGCAACCCAGACAAGAAGCTCTTCCTCAACGCCCAGGGTGAAGTCACCGCCCAGTGCCTGCTCGACGGCGAAGGCAAGAAACTCAATACACGCGCGGTGGTCAGTGGCGGCCAGGTGAGCGAAGTACTGACCGACACCACTGGGAACGGAATCGCCGACCAGCGCGAAATCCGCCAGAACGGCAACGTCGTCCGACTCGACGTCGACACCAACGGCGACCGCAAGCCAGATGTGGTCCAGAGCGCCGCGCCCAACGGCGCCTCGCGCCAGGACGAAGACGTCGACTTCGACGGCATCATCGACCAGCGCTTCGACGGCGATACGGCCATCGAGATCCCCGCCGGAACCGAGATCGAGGGCGCCCCGTTCGGCAAGCTCGGCTGCGGGAGCTTTCACCGCTTCTGGTGGAAACGCTGAGAGCGCTGCCCCGCGCACGACGCCGGGCTAGAATCGCGTAGCTCGGCTGGCCGCAGGTCTCTGCATCCAATCGCCCAACCACCACGAGGAGCCCCCCATGCGCATCGGTCTGTTTGCCCCCTTGGCGGCACCTTTCGCGACGGCGGATTACCTCACGGCGCTCGGCTCGGGAGCCGAGGAGCGCGGTTTTCACTCTCTCTGGCTTGCCGAGCACGTCGTGCTCTTTCACGAATACCGCTCTCAGTACCCCTACTCCGAAAATGGGCGGATTCCGGCGAGGCCGGAGAACGGGATCCTCGATCTGTTCACCAGCCTCAGCTTTCTGGCGGCGGTGACCTCCAACATCCGGTTGGGGACCGGAATCTGCCTGGTTCCCCAACGCAACCCGGTCTACACCGCCAAGGAGGCCGCCAACGTCGACTTCCTCTCCGGGGGTAGGCTGGATCTCGGCGTCGGCGTCGGCTGGCTCGCCGAAGAGTTTCGTGCAGTCGACACACCCTTCGAACGTCGCGGCGCCCGCTGCCGCTCGTACCTGGAGGTGATCCGCAGGCTCTGGCGCGACGATCCAGCAGAGTACAAGGACGAGTTTTACGAGCTGCCGCCGTGCAGCATGAATCCCAAACCGATCCAGCAGCCGCATCCACCGATTCACTTCGGGGGCGAGAGCGATGCCGCCCTGGCACGCGTCGCGGATCTGGGTCAGGGCTGGTACGGCTTCAATCGCACGCCCGAGGAGGCAATCGAGGGGATCGAACGACTGCGCCAGGCGCTGGAAGCGCGCGATCGCACCCTCAAAGACGTTCAAATCAGCATCAGCCCCTACATGAAGCCGATCGATGGCGACGACCTCGAACGCTATCGCGATGCGGGGGTCGACCAGGTCATCGTGCTCGGCATGGCTGCCGATACCGAGAGCCTACAATCCAGTCTCGACGACCTGGCCGAGCGGCTGGTCGAGCCGGCCAAGCGCCTCTGAGGCACACGAGTCTCGGCAATTTCGACGACACCATTGCGGGAGGGCGAGCGCATGCGGATGGAGCCGCGCTAGCAACCGCCGTGTCACGTTATCTGGCGGCGATGGCGCTGCTCTCGGGCCTACTGGTGGCGTGTTTTGCTCCCACCGCGACCACCCCTCCGCATCTTCTGCTGATTACAGTCGATACGCTTCGGCCCGACTACCTCAGCATGAACGGCTACGACCGGGCGACGACACCCCAGCTCGACGCCATCCTCCAAGCGGGTTTCTACTTCGAGCGGGCAGTTTCGCCCATCGCCCGCACTACTCCAGCTCTGGCGTCGCTGTTGACTGGAAGCTATCCGCACGCCACTGGAGTCAGAACGCTCACAGACACGCTGTCCGATGACGTCACCACACTAACCGAGACGCTCAAGCAGGCGGGCTACCAGACCACTGCGGTGGTCAGCAACAAGGTCTTGCCGACGGAGCGCGGGTTGCACCGCGGGTTCGACCACTACGACATGGCGGCAGACCATCGCGCAGCCCGCGCGACGACGGACGCGGTGACCGCAGCCCTTCGAGAGCTCGATCCGGGGCGACCGACATTCGCCTGGGTCCACTACATCGACCCCCACGCGCCCTACCACACGGAGCCGGCGATCGCCGCGAGCATGGATCCTAGCTACACCGGCCGCTTTCGCTTCCATTTCGGCTGGCATCGACAGCCGGGCGAGCGACCCGGCGCACATCGCACCTTCCCCGAAGATCTTCCCAAGGGTGTCGCGACCCACGACAATCCGCTCCCCGAGAGCGTGAACGCACACATCCGTCGGCTCTACGCTGCGGACATCCGCGCGCTCGACGACCAGGTCGGTCGGCTCGTCGCCAGCGCGAGGGCTCAGCTGGGCGACAACCTGATCGTGGTCTTCACCGCGGATCACGGCGAGAGCCTGGGCGAGCACGACTTCTACTTCGACCACGGAGACTATGTCTACAACGCGGGCACACGAGTTCCCCTCGCCATCGTCCTGCCCGAGTCTCACCCCCTGCACGGCAGCGGCCGTTGTCGTCAATGGGTTTCGCTGGTCGACGTGGCGCCCACCGTTTTGGAGCTGCTCGGCCGACCAGCGCTCGACGATCGAATCGAAGGTCGATCCCTGGTTCCCTGCCTTCAGGGCCGACCACTCGGCGAGGCGCCGGTGTTCTCCGAAAGCGGCTACGCGTTCTACTTCGACCGGGTACAGGGACGCGAGCGAAACGGCGTGGAGGGGCGCTTTCGATCCGTCACCCTGGGCGACTGGAAGCTGATCTGGACACCGTTTTCCAGCGATGAGGACGCCTGGCAGCTCTACAACGTTCGCGACGACCCGGACGAAACCCGCAACCTCTACCGAGCTGATCACCCCGCAGTCGGGTCGCTCCAGAGCGAACTGAGCTCGTGGCTCGAGCGACAGCCGTCGGAACCCTCGCGACGGTCCATGACCGAGCAGGACGTCCGCGCGCTGCGCGAGCTGGGATACCTCGAAGATCAGTAACCGGATCGAGCGCTCGGCGAATTCGGCCCGTGGCACCAGAGCGCGTCAGCCGGCTCCCGCCCGCGAGAAGCAGTGGTGTAGTGCTACACCGGATGCCGTCGCCACGTTGAGCGAATCGACTCCGGCCGCCATTGGAATCCGAATGATCCAATCCGCAGCTTCGAGGGTACGCTCGTCGAGCCCGGCGTCTTCGGTCCCCAGAAGGAGGGCGATCCGGCGCTCACGGCCGTCGAACTCCTTCAGATCACGCCCGCGAGGATCGGTCGACAGTGCGACCGTGGTGATTCCCGCCTCGCGCAAATGTTCCATCGCCGGCAACCACTCGTTGAGCTGGGTGAAGGGCGTTTGCAGTGTCCCCGCCATGGAGACTCGAATCGCTTTGCGATAGAGCGGGTCTGCGCAGCCGGCCGAGAGCAATACTGCGTCGGCACCAAACGCGACGGCATTGCGAAATACGTTGCCGACGTTTTCGGGATTCGCGACACGCTCCAGCCCCACCAGCAAGCGCGGTCTGGCGTCGAGAATTTCGGCGAGCGAGTTCCCAGGGCCGCGCTCGGCGGCGGCGATACAGCCGCGGTGGAGGTCGTAGCCGACCACGCGCCGCAGCAGCTCGGAGTCGGCCACATACACCGGAGTGGCATCATCGAGCCCAGCGAACGCGTCGCGCAGACTCTCGAGTGCTGCCGGGGCCACCAGGATCGACCGGGTCGCGAAGCGAGGCGCTGCCAGTAGCCGACGCACGCACAGCCGACTCTCGACCAGGAAGAGGCCGTGCGCGTCGCGCAGGGTCGTATCCCGAACGTTGCGGTACACCGCAATTCGAGGATCCTCGAGGTCGTCGATCGGCTCCAATCGCATCGCGCAGTTGCTACGCCACTGGCCGCCCCTTTCGCAACTCGGCCCGGAGTCGAAACCGGGGACGGAGCGATCTTCCAGGAGGAACTGTCGGTCCGAGACGAAGGGCTTCGCCGGGGCACTCATCCGCCGCTGCAAGCGCTAGCGCACCTCCAGTTGGCGGCTCAGACGTGCCGCGTGCGCCGTCGCACCCATCTGCTCGAAACCAGTGAGCGCCAGCCGCTGCTCTCGGAGCCGGCCCGCCTCGTCGCCGGTCCGGGCGCGGAACTCGGCTCGCCGCAGTGCCAGCATGGGCGCCATCACCGCGCCTCCAGTCTCCTCGAGTAGCTCGCCTGCGCGCACGAGCGCGGCCGCGATTCGTTCGCGTTGAAGCGTGCCCGGCGCCCGAAGCTGTACAAGGGCCAAGGCCAGCTGCGCGTGCAGCTCCCAGAACCGTGTTCCCGCGCGTTCGGCAACCGACACTGCCTCACCCGCAGTGGCTGCCGCTGCTTCGGGCTCCCCACAGCCTGCCTGCGCCTCCGCCAGGCAAGCCAGTGTGGCGGATTCGGAGTCGAGCCCAAGATCGGCCTCTCTCGACAGGGCTAGGGCTCGCGCGAGTGCCTCCCGCGCTTCCGCGAAGCGCTCCCCCAGCAGATGGGCGCGGCCCAGGCTGAGATTGGACGTCGGCGCCGCCCAGGAAGAGCCGGATTGTTTGGCCAGCGCGACGAAGGCCAACGCGTCCCTCAAGCTCTGATCGATATCGCCCCGGTAGAGTGACTGGCTGGCGCAGATCAGCGCGCGCGTATGCGCATTCTGCTCCCAGCCGATCTTCCCACCCTCGGGAGCCAGACGGTCGGCGCGGGCGATGGTTTCGCTGCTCGCCTCGAGGCGCCCCAGCTGGGCCAAGGCGGTAGCCCTGGAGAGCAACAGCCTCTGATACTCATAGGTATGTTGCTTCGCGAAGCTCGAGGATGCCTCGACCTGATCGATGCCTAGCTCCGCCAACGCGAGTGCGGAACGCATGTCCCCGCCGTGAAACTCGAACACAAAGCGACGCTGGAGCACCACCAGCCGAACCTCGAGTTCATCGAGATCTTCCGCCAATCGATCCGCCTCGAGTAGATGCCTTCGCTGGGCCTCGCGGTCACCAGACCATCCCAGCCGGGCGGCCCAGCCAGAGTGGAGACGCACCTGACTTCGAACGTCACCGCGACGAACGGCAAGCCCCCTGCCCTCGTCGAAGATCTTCTCGGCTTCGGCCGTAGAGATACCCGCTCGACCGCCGACATCCAGTACGCTCCAACAAGCGCGCAGTATCAGGTCATCGCACTCCGCGCTGTCAGCCCCGTATGCAGCGGGACCCGTTCCGGGCCGGCCCGGAGTAGCGATCTGCCGCGCCAGCTGCCGTACCTTCTCCCAGTGATAGAGCGACCCGGTCGGGTCGATGTAACCCGCAGACTCAGCCGCTCGCGAGTACCAGCGGGCGGCTTCGAGCGCCTCTCCCGCGGCCTCCCAATGATGGGCCAGCAGTGCCGCGCCCCCCTCCACCCGATCGGCTTCCAGCGTCGCGATCGCACCCGCGACCTTCCGGTGAACGCGGCGGCGGCGGTCGGCCAGTTGGGAGTGATAGGCCACTTCTCGCGTCAGGGGATGTTTGAACGCGTAATTGGCCCGCGAAAGCGCGGCCTCGGGGTGGATCAACTCGGCGGCGGCCAGTTCCTCGAGAGCCGATCGCAGATCGGGTTCCGAAGTCTCCGACACCCGCTCGAGTAACGCCTCCGAGAAGCTCCGGCCGATCACTGCGGCGATCTGCAACAGCTTCTTGGACGCCTCGGGTAGGCGATCGATGCGCGCGGCAATCACCTCCTGAACGCTGTCGGGGATCGCGATCTGCTCGAGCGGCGCAACGAGCCTGTAGTCGCCGCGGCTACCTGTCAGCGATCCACCTTCGATCAGCGACCAGACCACCTCCTCAACGAAGAAGGGGTTGCCGCCCGTGCGCTTTCCAACGAGCACGGAAAGTTCGCCGAGTGACGGGTGGGTGCCGAGCAGGTCATGCAGCAGCTCGCGAGCAGAAAGTGCATCGAGGGGAGCGAGCGCGATCTGGCCGAAGAACGACGACCGCAACCAGCTGGGATGATGCTCTGGCCGGTAGTTCAAGAGCAACAGGATCCGCGCGCCCCGGACGGCCGCAGCCAGCTTTGCCAGCAAGACCTCACTACCCGGGTCGATCCAATGAAGGTCCTCGACGAGGATCACTACCGGCTCCCGGAGCTGGGGCTCAGTGAAGATTCGCAGCAGGATCTCCAGCAGCTGGCGCTGGCGGTCCGCGGGTGAAACGGGGGGAGCCTCGGCTCCAGGCTCCAAGACGCCCATGAATTCGAACACGGACGGCAACATGGCTTCGAATTCGCGATCGAGGAGCACCAGTGCCCCCGCAATCTTTTGACGCGCGCGTTCCGCGGTCTCGCCGTCGGCAATGTCGAATGCAGATCGCAGCAGCTCGAGAATCGGTAGGAATGGCAACCCCTTGCCGTGCGAGACCGCCTGCGCTCGATGGATCGCGATTCCGTGAGACCGACACCGCTCGGTGAACTCCAGACACAACCGGCTCTTGCCGGTTCCGGCCTCGGCCACCACGCCCACAACCTCCCCGACCCCCGCGGTTACGCGTTCGAGCGCGGCATCGAGGAGCGCTGTTTCGGCATCGCGCCCGACAAAGCGCGAAAAGCCACGTGCTCGGGCCACTTCGATTCGGCTTCGCAGCGCCCCGACGCCGAGCAGCTCGAAGATTCGGGCGGGACCGTCGAGCCCCTTCAGAGCGAACTCGCCCAGATCCTCGAAGCGAAACCAGCCCCGCAATTTGGACGCGACGGTTTCCGACACGTAGACTCGGCCGACCTCGGCAACCTGCTCGATGCGGGCGGCCAGCCCCACCGTCTGACCTTTCGCGGTGTAATCCATACGAAGGTCATCTCCAATGCGACCGACGATGACCTCGCCGGAATGGAGCGCCATGCGCACACTGAAGTCCAGCCCGCTCTCCCGCCTCAGCCTCTGCGCGAAGCCGCGAAGGTTCTGCTGAAGCCGAAGCGCGGCGTGGCAGGCACGCTGGGCGTGGTCTTCGTGCGCGATGGGGGCGCCGAACAGAGCCATGATGCCGTCGCCCGTGTACTGATTGATGGTTCCCTCGTAGTGATGGACCCCTTCTCCCAGAATCAGGAAGAACTCGTCCATCGTGTGGTGCCACTCCTCGGAGTCGACCTGTGCGGCAAGCTCGACGGAACCCTTCACGTCGACGAAGAGCACCGTCAGTTGCTTGCGCTCACCCTCCAGGGCCGAACGACCCTGGAGAATCTTTCGGGCGAGGTGCGGCGGGGTGTAGAAACGGCGCGGGGTCGCTTCGGTGGCTGGTACCGACGCGTCCGTAGTTGGCGCAGCTGCCCGGCCGCAGCCGTCGCAATAAACCGCGTCTACCGGGAGTGCACGCCCGCAGGCCGCACAGTCACCCGTCAGAGCTGCCCCGCACCCGAGGCAAAAGCGGGAGTCGGGCCGGTTCTCGCGCTGGCAGGCGGAACAGAGCACGGTGAAACCTCGAGCGGAGGTCGATGGTAACGAAACAACCTGAGCGCCGAGAGCGCCAGCATGCCGGCCGGCCACGCGAATCGCTATACCTTGACCGCGCTCGCTGGCGTGACGGGAGACCCGATGTCCGACGCCTTCTTCTTCAACCCCCTCGACGAGGCCACCCGCCGCGATCCGTACACCCTGTACGCCGAAGCCCTACGGAATCATCCGGTGTACTCGCACCCTGGATTGGGGGCCGCATCGGTGTTTCGCTACGCGGACTGCCAGGCGGTTCTGAGAGATTTCGAAGTTTGGTCCAGCGTCTTTCCACAGCAGACGTTCGAGGCCGACGAGCGGCTCGGCCCGCCCGGCATGATCGGAACCGATCCTCCCCAGCACACGAGGTTGCGGAGCCTCGTCAACGCGGCGTTCACTCCGCGCATCGTGCGCCAGCGGACCGAGAGAATGGCGCAGATTGCGGCCGACTTAGTCGACGCCGCCCTCGCCAAGGGAACGGTCGACCTGGTGGAAGCGCTGACCTACCCCCTGCCCGTCACGATGATCGCCGAGATCATCGGAATTCCAGCTGAGGATCGCGAGCAATTCAAGCAGTGGTCCGACGAGATCGTCGCAACCCTGGGGCTCGGGTTGGTGGGCGCAGCGGCGGGGCCCGAAGAGATCGAGGCCGGAGTGGCACGTCGCGAGCGAATGTCGGAGTACTTCGAGCGGCTCGCTGCGATTCGGCGGCGCGAGCCCCAGGAGGACCTGCTCAGCGGACTCGTACACGCAGAAGTAGAAGGCGAGCGGCTCAGCCACGACGAGCTGCTGTCGATGTTGATCCTGCTGCTCGTCGCAGGCAACGAGACGACGACGACGCTGATCGGAAATTGCGTCATCACCCTGCTCGAGCACCCCGAGCAGCTCGCGCGCCTGCGATCGAACCCGCAACTGCTACCCAACGCCATCGAAGAAGTGCTGCGGTTCTCCTCGCCCGTCCAGGTCGATCCGCGCTGCGCGACCGAAGACGTCGAGCTGCACGGCGAGAAGATCGCCAAAGATCAGGTTCTACTGTGCTGGCTCGGCGCCGCAAACCGCGACCCGGCCGTCTTCGAGCAACCCGAGCATTTCGACATCGGTCGCACCGACAACCGCCACCTCGCGTTCGGATTCGGCACCCACTTCTGTCTAGGCTCCAACCTGGCCAAACTCGAAGCCCAGACTGCGCTGGGAGCCCTGCTCGAGCGAACGCGCGATTTTTGGCTCGCCACCGCCGAGCCGCTGCCTCTGCATCCGAGCTTCGTATTTCGCAGCTACACCGCGATTCCACTCGAGCTGACCGCGTAGATCAGAGAGCCACTCCCCCAGCGGCATCTAGGCGGATCCGCGCTCAGGCGCTGCTCGACTCGTCGAAGCGTGCGGCCAGTGCTCGGTGCGCCGCGTAGGGCGGTCCGTCCAGGCTGGTTCGGTTCGGCTGACACCCGGCAAAACGCCGCTTGAGCTCCGCCATACGTCGCAGCGGACTTTCCAGCTGAGCGTCCGGCAACCGCTCCAGGTGGCCGAGCACTTCATCGCGAAGGTTCGCGTCGCGGCAGACCAGAAGCGAGTCGACGCCGGCCTCCAGGCAGCCCGACACCAGGGCTTGCGGGGAGTAGGCGTCCGCAATCGCCTTCATCTCCAGATCATCGGTGAACACCAACCCATCGTAAGCCAGCTCCTGACGCAAGATCGAAAGAATATCTCGCGACAACGTGGCGGGCCGATCTCCGTCGATCGCTGGTAACGAAACGTGGCCCGTCATGACGCTGGCCACTCCGGCTTCGATGGCTGCCGCAAACGGCGGCAGTTCCACCGAGCGAAGCCGCTCCAGATCGTGGTGAACGAGCCGGGGAAGCTCGAAGTGGCTGTCGCACTCGGTGTCTCCGTGGCCAGGAAAGTGCTTCGCACAGGCGGCAACGCCCGCCTGCTGCATGGCGCTCACGAAGTGGCGGGCGTGTTCCGCAACGACGCCGGGCTTGCGGCTGAAGCTGCGATCTCCAATCACGGGATTGTCCGGGTTGGTATCCACGTCCACGCACGGCGCGAAGTCGAGACCAATGCCGAGGTCCAGGAGCTCTTCGGCCAGCGCGCGGGCCACCGCGGCAGTCAGCCCGGGCTCGGCGGAGTCGCCCAGCCGCCGCATCGGGGGCCACGACGTCCAGGGCTCGCGCAACCGCTGCACCCGGCCCCCCTCTTGATCGATGCCGATCAGCAGCGGCGCCGTTCTCGGAGCGGCCCCGTGCATGGCAGTGGTCAGGCGACGAACCTGGTCGGGATCTTCGACGTTGCGTGCAAAGAGGATCACGCCGCCAACGCGGCCTTCCGAAATCAACCCCGCTAGGTCCTCGGGCAGCTCCAGGCCGTCGAAGCCCACGAACAGCAGCTGACCGGGCTGATCTTCCATAGACATTATCGTGTGTTGCTCCGCGCGATCAGCCGTCGTAAAAGTAGGGATCGTGGAGTCCAATCAGGCGCCGGCCCCGCTCGCCGGTGGCCCGCGCGATGGCGCTGTCGGAGAGCTGGTTGACCTGCTCGGTGGTCCGAAGTCGCTGGGCGATGTCGCGACGTCCGTAGTGAACCTGCAGGAAGAAGCGGCCGCGATCCGCCGCGCTCGTGGGAAGGCGGCGGTGCCAGGCATCCGAGGCAAACAGCGCGACGTCTCCAGCCAGGCCTTCCAAGGCGACGACACCCTCGCCTTCCCAACTCAGCAACGCGTCGAAGAGCTGTTCGAAGGGCGGAACGCGGCCGGATCGATGACTGAGCGGGATCACGCCGGTCGGTCCGCAGGAGAGCGGACAATCTCGAAGCAGGATATGAGCTCCGATCGCGAAAACGGGGTACGGAATCCGATCGTCCCAGGGAATGCCTTCCGGGCGCGGAACGTGCGGCCCCGCATCGATGTGCCAGGGGCCGCCGCGCGCGCCGTCCTCCGGATTCGGAGCATCGCGCCAGGCGGTGTTGGCGATGACGTGGCAGTCCTCTCCCAGCAGCGGTTCGATGGCCTCGAGGATGGTGGGGTGGCCCACGGCCTCCTGACAGAGAGCGCTGCGGTTCAACATTTCGTAGCGATAGGGCTCGAGCTGCTCGGCCGTGCGAAGCCCCCGCAGATCGGGCGGGTTCGCGTCGTAGATGGCGCCGATCTCCGCGCCGAGCTTGTCGATTTCATCCGGATTGAGCACTCCGCGCAGCACCGCATAGCCCCGGTCTTCGAGCAGCCGGCTCGCTGCGGGCACCGGTTCGCTGCGAGGAACGACGTAACCCATCAGACGTTTGAGCACCAACGATCTCCTGCCCGGTCACGCTATTGAATTTGCTGCACGCTGCAAGCAGCTGGCGTTGTCCTCAGCGGGCCACCATTCCCAAGCGCTCGAGTTCCTCGAAGTAGCAGGGAAAGGTCTTGGCCACGCAACCGGGGCCGCGAATCTCCACGTCTCCGACCAACGAGAACGCCATCGCCATCCGGTGATCGTCGTAGGTATCGATCGCCACGCCCGCCTTCGGTCCGCTCGGCGGCGGCGTGATCCGCCAGCCGTCTTCCCGTTGCTCCACCTCGGCGCCGAGCTTGCGCAGCTCGGTCGTGGCCGCATCGAGTCGATCGGTCTCGTGATGGCGCAGCACCTCCACCCCGCGGATCGTCGTCGGCCCCTCGGCGAACAACGCGGACACGGCCAGAGTCAGGGACATGTCGGGCATGTCAGCGAGGTCGACGTCGACCCCGCGAAGGCGCCCCTGTGTGGCCAGCGTGGTCGAATTTTCGGACTGCTCGACCCGCGCACCCATACGCTCGAGAACGCGACAGAAACCGGCGTCGCCCTGAACACTGGCAGCTCCCAGTCCGGGGATTCGAACGCTCCCCCCGTGGATCGCAGCCAGCGCCAGGAAGTAACTGGCCGACGAGGCGTCGGGCTCGATCGCGTAATCGCGCGCGACCAGCAACCCGGGCTCGATCGCGATCACATCTTCGGCCTCCCAATCGGCTCGACCCCCAAAATGCTGCAACACCCGGATCGTCATATCCACGTACGGCCGAGCGGGTGTTCCCTCGCTCAGGGAAATCCGAGTGGTTCCCTGCGCGAGCGTGCCGGCGATGACGAGGGCCGAGACCAGCTGCGATGACGCGGGACGCTCGAGTCGAATCTCTCCACCCCCGAGCACCGACACCGGCTCGATCGACACGGGAAGGTGTCCGTCTTCGCCGAGGCAGTGGATGACGGCGCCCTGGTGGCGCAGCGCATCGAGCAGCTGCCCCATGGGCCGTTCGCGCATCTGCGGGGCGGCGTCGACTTCGATCGGGTCAGGCGAATTGCCGGGACGCGCCGCAAGCGCCGCTGTGAGAAACCGGGAGACCGTCCCGGCCGCGCCGGCGAAGAGCGGGCCGGCGCCCGATGGGGCGGCAAAGGTTCCGGCTCTGCCCTCCACGTCGAAACTCGTCGCGTCGACGTCGAGGACCCACACTCCGAGGCGTTCGAGACACGCCCGCATGCGCCGACTGTCCTCGGCCACCAGCAGTCCCGTCAGACGGGTCCTGCCCCGGGCCAGCGCGGCCAGCAGGAGGGCTCGATTGGTGAGACTCTTCGAGCCCGGCGGACGCACTTCCGCATCGAGCGCCGGGGGACGCGTCAGCCGCACTGCTGCGGTAACGGAAGAGGCCACCGCTCAGTCCTCAACCGCCGCCGCATCCGAATCGTGCTGTTCTGTTCCAGGCTGCAGCGGAAGTCCTCCCCATCCGAACTCGGCAACTCTACCAGCTCTGGCCGCGACGCGGGATCGCGCTGCCGTTGCCCTCGACCCCCGCGTCGGATTGAATGACCTCCGGGGAGCTGAACCATGCGACGGGCGACAGCTTGGTTGGCGTGTGCGGGAGTCGTCTGCGCGGCGCAGCTGGCAACCGGTGAGTCCCTGACGATCGTTTCCTACAACGTGGAATCCGGTGGCGCCTCTGCAGCGACAGTCGCTGCAGAGATCGAGAAGCTCCCCGGAGTCGACGTCTGGGGTTTTTCGGAACTTGCAAGCGAAGCCTGGCTGGCAACATTCGAGCTTGCGGCCGAGCAGGCCAGCCGCGCGCCCTTCGGCACGATTCTGGGCACCACCGGAAAGAGCACCAGCGTGGGCCGCGATGCGGACCTGCTCGGAGTGTTGTACCGCGAAGATCTGCTGGAGAGGCTGGGGCAGAGCGAGCTCCACTCGATCAACGATTGGGGGCATCGCGCGCCACTGGTCGCCGAGTTTCGGCTGCACCGAACTGCTACTCGCTTTCTGCTCGTCCTCAACCACCTCGCCAGCAAAGATGCCGGGCTGCGTCTCCAACAGTCGCATCAGCTCCGAGAATGGGCGCTCTTTCGCGAGGTACCACTCGTGATGATCGGCGACTTCAACTACCGCTGGCGAATCGGAAAATCAGAGAGAGACCATCCGCCCGGCTTCGACGCACTGACCCGAGGCCGCGTGCTGCAGTGGGTGCGGCCCGCCACGCCGCGCGCGACCTGGTGTGGTGGGAAGCAAGAAGGCGTTCTTGATTTCGTCTTCGTCAACGCCGCCGCACGCCGATGGAACCCGAGCTCGGATGTGATCGAGACGGCCTGCACGAAGTCCAGCCAGCTGGTCAGCGACCACCGCCCGGTGCGCGTCTCCTTCGAGCTGCCCTGAGGCTCTCCAAGTCGACCGACGCGGCGAGCCCATCCACCTGCCACTCAGCCATTCCCGACGAATTTCGAGGGCCGGGCGCCTCGGCCAGGCGGGCTGTTCCGCTCGGACGCCGCCTCCGCCAGCTCAAATGGCGTGGCCGCTAGGCGTCCGCCTCTTCAGTGCTCTGGCGGGGGCTGTGCAGCAAGTCGGCACCGGGGGGCAGCAAGAGGCTGATAACGCTCGAGCATTCGGGGATTTGCGAGCCACGTCGAGCGGGTCGGTGACGCCCGCAGCATCGTCCTAGATCGCTCCTCACAGGCGAACTCCATCTCACGGATCCCCCGCGGGGCGATCGGCTGCCAATCACATCTTGGGGGATCATGACCACGAGGTTTTTTACCCTGCGTTTTTATACCCTCATTTCTGCGACTAATAGTAGAATGGCTCGCCAGTTCGGTGATCGCGCGGTCGATGTAGATCCAGAGGCTCCAGTCGAAGCATGTTCTTGATGCGCTGCTCAATGATCACGATGCTGATCTGGCTCCAGCTGGCCTCCTGCTTCGGGCCCGTTGCCACGGCCACTGCTCAGAGCTGGCCCGAGATCCTCGATTCGTCCGTCCTGCGCGTATTGAATCTGGACACGGTGGACCCGGCCGACTGGGCCATCATTCAGGCCGATGACACCTTCCTGATCGAGGTGCCGGCCATGCTCGAGCTGGACGGGGAGGCGCCGATCCTCGTCTCGGTCAGACGAAAATCTGCCGATGTTCTAACCGCGGACCCTGGTTTCGACAAGGTCGCCCTCAAGATTGACATCAATGAGCTGGTGCCGGGGCAGACCTGGCACGGTCTCAAAAAGCTGAGCCTCGAGAACGGCGACGATGCGGGGGCCATCCCGGAGGGCTTTGGGTGGTTCGTGGAGCGCATGGCCTCGAGCGTCTTCGGCTACGGCTATCAAGCCGGCTACACCGCGTGGGTGCGTCTGTTCATCAACGGCGTCGACACGGGGGTCTATGTCAATGTGGAGCAGCGGGACAAGCGCTTCCTGGAGAACCGGAACCTGTGGGTCGAGGGTGAGACCTGGCTGTACAAGGTAAGCGACACCGGCGGGGGCCCCGAGCTGAAGCACGGGGGCCCCCTGGACAGCCCGGCGAGCGAAGACCTGTGCTACGAGCCCTTCAACCGTCAGAATCCCTGTCCGACTCCAGACCTGGCTAGCGACGTTCCGCAATACGTCGACATGGCGGGGATTCTCACGGAGATGGCAACGGACGCCTTCCTCGGCGCTGGCGACGCCCTGCTCACGAACAACAAGAACTTCTACTTCGTCGACTCCCTGAGCGTGAAGCGGAAGTACTTCCCCTGGGATCGCGACACCGTGACCGGCGGCCAGACTGCCACCAAGAGCATCTACGAGGGGGCCCACCCTCCAGACCCCGGCGGCTTCGAGCTGCTGCTCGCGGTGCCCGCGTTCCGGGCGCAGTACAACCAGATCTTCAACGACCTGATCTGCAGCTCGTGGTCGGAGGCGACATTGGTGGCGTTCCTGGATGCGCACGAGCCGGTGGTGTCAGCCGCCTTTGATGCGGATCCGAACGCCAACGCCGAGGGGAGCGCTTCCGAGCAATTCGATTCACTGCGCAGCTGGGTGACGGCGCGGGTCGCGCACGTGAAGGGCGAGATCGAAGGCTTCCAGGCCTGCCCAACCACCAGCATTCAGCTAGAGCTCAACGAGCTGATGGCGTCCAACATCCTGGGCCTCGAGGATCCCGACGAGCCCGGCGAACACCCCGACTGGTTCGAGATCCGCAACCCGACGGCACTGCCGGTCGACATCGGTGGGATCTACTTGACCGACAATCCGTTTGCGCCCACGCAGTACCAGGTTCCGGCGGGCGTCACGATCCCCGCGCAGGGGTATCTGCTGTTCTACGCCGACAGCGACCCGCAGCAGGG
>CAXMOC010000039.1:0-5938 GCA_964194865.1 uncultured Opitutales bacterium
CGGTCTGTCGCCTAGCGTGCAACGGGGACCCGAGGGCTTCGTCCTGGGCGTCCCGCACGACCAAGCCCAGCGGGCGGTAGAGGTCCTCTCGATCTACGAGCGCGAGAACCGCGACGACGAGTCGCGGCGCGAACCGGAACCGGTCAAGGCGTGGAGTGCGTACACGGCGCTCAGCGTTTCCGCGGCGCTGCTGCTCTTCTTCTTGGTCACCGGCCCACGGGACCCGGCGGTGATCTGGTTCGAGCGCGGCAGTGCGGACGCCGAGCGGATTCTGCTCGGCGAGCTGTGGCGCACGGTGACCGCGCTCACGTTGCACGCCGACCCCCCCCACGCGCTGGCCAACGCGCTCTTCGGCGCCCTCTTCCTCAGCGCCGCCGGCGGCGCCCTCGGCGCGGGTGTCGGCTGTGCGCTCGTCTTGCTCGCTGGGGCCGGCGGGAACCTGGCGAACGCGCTCTTCCAAGGCTCCCACCACGTTTCGGTGGGCGCTTCGACCGCAGTCTTTGGTGCGGTCGGCCTTTTGAGTGGGCTGAGTGTGGCACGCTGGCGGCGACAGCGAGCGCGAGCTCGCTCCGCCTGGATACCCGTGGCGGCCGGACTGGCGATTCTGGCCATGCTGGGCACCACCGGGGCGCGCGTCGACCTCTGGGCCCACCTGTTCGGACTGCTGGCGGGTGGCGCCCTGGGGATTCCCACCGGCTTCGCGCTGCCGCGTCCACCCAGGTCCGCGGTCCAGCGGGTGCTCGGAAGCACCGCGCTGGCGGTGGTCCTCTACTGTTGGGCTCTCGCATTGGATTGAAGCTTCGATCTCACTTCGGAACGCCCCCTGAGATTCTTGTGCACTCCCCCGAATGCACCCCGCTTCCAAGGTCCTTCCACGCAGAGCTCGATTTTCGCCGACAGCGTTTCGCTGGGATGAAGTTCGCGATAGCCGGTCACCTCGGGTGGTAACGCGCTGTTCACCGCATTGGGGGCATGACTGACCGGCTCCACGCAGAAGTAGCTCTCCGTTGGCGGCGTGAACACTACGAGGTGGCGCAGCTCGGCACTGGCAGTGAGCTCCACCGCACTCGTCCGGCTCGGCCAGCGAATCACGCTGGCCCCCGCGCCGACGTTGAAGCCGTTGTCGAGGCGGAGCTCCGCAACAGCCCGGCTCGAGCGCAGATCACTGGGCGGGTCGAGGGGCACCGGGCGCTGCGAGATTGGATCCTCTCCCGACGGCCAGATCTTCAGAACGTCCGCCGAGAGCAGCGCATCCTCTTTGGGGAAATAGGGGTGCCAGCCCAATCCCCCAGGCATGGGGGAATCGTCCAGGTTGGTGAGCGAAAGCGAAAGGACAATTCCGCCATCGATCAGCGCGAACCACTGCTCGGCCCGATAGACCCAAGGCCACTCGCGGCCATCGTGGTCGTAGACCAGAGCCGCCGAGCTCTCGCTGCGCTCGGCGATGCGCCAGGCGTTCTGCCAGCCCTGACCATGGATGGCGTGGGGCTCCGGTGGGAAGTTGGGAAGTAGCGCGACGTCCCGAGATCTGCAGCGAAAGCGGCCATTGGCAATGCGACCGGAGAACGGAAACAAGGGGAACGCTCCAAGACCGAGTGGGTTCCGCTTCTCGAGCGCTTCGCGCGAGCCCGGACGCAGATAATCCGCACCGGCAACCCGAAACGAGACAACGCTCCCTCCAATTCCGGGCGCGAGCACCAGCTCCGTATCGCCGAGCCGCAACGTAGTGAGTTCGTCCCCCTCGCTCATCGCGGGCCTAGATTACCCGATGCATTGACCGCTTCGGTTTTGGAGGGCGAGAAGCTACCCTCCCGGATCAGCTGCGGGCCGCCACCATACAGGCGCCGGCATCGCACCGCGGCTCACGAAAGCTTCCTACCCATGACCACGGCGGTTCAGACCGATAGCACGAGCTTCCTGCCAACTCGGCGCGAGGAAATCGAACGGCTCGGCTGGGAGCAACCCGACATCATCTTCGTGTCGGGCGACGCCTACGTGGATCATCCGTCCTTTGCAGCTGCCATTCTGGGACGCTGGCTCGAGCACCACGGTTTCAAGGTCGCGGTGCTGTCACAGCCCGACTGGCGAAGCGCCGACCCTTGGAGGCAGCTCGGTGCGCCACGCCTCTTCTACGCGGTGAGTGCGGGCGCCATGGACTCCATGATCAATCACTACACGGCGAACCGGAAGCGTCGCAATGCCGACGCCTACTCGCCGGGCGGTGAGATCGGGCTGCGACCCGACCGGGCCAACGCAGTGTACGCGCAGCGTTGCCGCGAAGCGTTCAAGGGCGTTCCGGTCGTGGCGGGCGGAGTGGAAGCTTCGCTGCGGCGGGTTTCGCACTACGACTACTGGTCCAATCGCGTGATGCCGAGCAGTCTGGTCAGCTCCAAGGCAGACCTCGTGGGGTTCGGAACCGGCGAGCGAACGATTCTCGAGATCGCGACCGCTCTCGATCGCGGGGAGAGTATTCGCGACCTGCGGCGGCTGCGAGGCGTTGCGTACCTGCTCGGAAAGAACGAGATGCTCCCGGAAGATCACCACTTCGACGCCGCCAATGATGGCCAGTCGATCGAGCTTCCGAGCCACGAAGCAATATCGAAGGATCCCGTCGCCTTCGCGCGCGCGACGCGGCTGCTGCACCGCGAGACCAACCCGTTGAACGCCCGACGTCTGATACAGGGGCACGGCGACCGCCGCGTCGTCATCAACCCACCCCCGCACGGCCTCTCGGAAGCCGAAATGGACGCGGTGCACGGTCTCCCCTACACCCGCATGCCACACCCTGGCTACGCCAACACCGGCGATATTCCCGCCTGGCGTACGATTGCCGACTCGGTCCAGATCATGCGGGGTTGCTTCGGAGGCTGCACGTTCTGCTCGATCACGCTGCACCAGGGGCGAGCAATCCAGAGCCGCAGCAAGGAATCCGTGCTCGCGGAAGTGCGCGGCCTGGCGAAGCGTCCCGACTTCAAGGGACAGATCAGCGATCTCGGCGGTCCGACCGCCAACATGTACCGCATGGGCTGCTCGCAGCCGGAAACGGAAGCCAAGTGCCGCCGGCTCTCCTGCGTCAGCCCGAAGGTCTGCAAGCTTCTCGACACCAGCCACGCGCCGCTGGTGGAACTCATGCGCGAGAGCCGCGAGCTGAAGGGGGTCAAGAAGGTTCACATCGCTTCGGGCATCCGCATGGACCTCGCCCGCAACGAAACCGAGTACCTGGACGAGCTCGTGAATCATCACGTCGGCGGCCATCTCAAGGTGGCGCCCGAACAAGTGAGCGACAAAGTGCTCGCCATGATGAAGAAGCCCCCGCAGTCCACTTTCGAGGAGTTTGCGGATCGCTTCCGCGCAGCATCGAAACGGGCCGGAAAGGCTCAGTTCCTGGTCCCCTACTTCATCGCCAGCCACCCTGGCAGCGGGCTGGAGGAGATGATCGAGCTGGCGGTCTTCCTCAAGCAGAACGGGCATCGGCCGCGCCAAGTGCAGGATTTCATCCCGGCGCCCATGGACATCGCAACGTGCATGTTCCATACCGGCATCGATCCGGAGACGATGAAGCCCGTACGGGTTGCGACCCGTCCGAGCGATCGGGGCCTCCAGCGCGCGCTGCTTCAATTCTTCCTGCCCGAGAACTATTTCGAGGTCAAGAAGGCACTGAAGCTCGCCGACCGCGAAGACCTGATCGGAGACGGGCCAGACTGCTTGATTCCGACCAATCCCTCGCGGCAAGCGCGCGAGGCTCGCGATGCCAAGGCAGCGGAGAAGGGGAAGCGCGAAATCGGCGCTACGCGCGATGGCGAACGCGGAACCCGCGACGGTTATCGTTGGGCAGCGCGAAAAGGTCCTCGAAGTTGACCAAATTCGCAGCGGTGCGAACTCAGGAGCGTTAGTCTCTGCGCGCTCCTCAAATTTGTTCGGTGGAGCTGGGAGGTCAGAGGAGCGGTCATGGCGATTCGCAAGAAGAAGCGCGCGGGAAAGAGGAAGGCGGTTTCCAAGAGGAAGACTGGGAAGGCCGGTTCGAAGAAGACGGCGGCTTCCAAGAAAAAAGCTCGCTCCAAGAAAAAGGCAGTCTCCAAGAAGAAGGCCAGCCCGAAGAAGAAGGCGGCCTCCAAGAAGAAGGCTGGCTCCAAGAAAAGAGCCAGCTCGAAGAAGAAAGCCCCCTCGAGAAGGAGGGCCGCTTCCAAGAGGCCCGCTCGAGCGGCTGCCCGAAGGAGCAGCAAGAAGAGGACTTCGATCGCTGATGTCGTCTACAGCGACATCCGGACCGCGTTGCAGTCCTCGATATTGAGCCGTCTACTCTGAGAATCCGACGCCGGCTGATCCAGACGCGATCAGCTCACGGGACACAGCTCCAAAACGCTTGACGGCGGCGCCGACTGCGCCCATCGTGAAGCTGTGGGAGCCTTTCCAACTCCCTCGTTGGCGGGGTGCCCTCGCCCGAGGAGTACCGCCGAATCGTGAAGGCCGTCCTCGTTTCGCACAGTCACTGGGACCGCGAGTGGTACCGGACCTTCCAGGATTTTCGGGCGCGCCTCGTCGACCTCGTTGATCACGTGCTCGAGCTCTGCGCCGCGGATCCCGGCTACTGCTTCCTGCTCGACGGGCAGACGATCGTCCTCGAGGACTATCTCGAGATTCGTCCCGACCGAGCCAAGGCGCTGCAGGCGCTCTGCGCTCGAGGTCGCATCGCGATCGGTCCCTGGTATGTACAGCCCGATTCGCTCCTGCCCTCGGGCGAGGCGCACGTGCGGAACCTGCTCCTGGGGAGGCGCGTGGGCGAAGCCATGGGCCGGGTCTCGCGCGTCGGGTACACACCCGATTCCTTTGGTCACCCATCCCAGTTTCCACAGCTATTCACCGGCTTCGGAATCCGGAGCTTCGTCTACTGGCGCGGGAACGGAAGCGAAATCGATGCGCTGCCGGCGGAGTACGAGTGGGAGGCGCCGGATGGGAGCCGCATAGTCGCCTGCCATCTCGGAAAGGGATACTTCGCAGCTGCGACGTCACCCGCGGCAGATCTCGAGAAGAGTGGTGACCTGATTGGCGAACGAGCGCGGGAGCTCGCAGCGCGAACGCGCTCGGGCGTGGTGCTGCTGCTGAACGGGATCGACCACGCTCCGCCCGAAGCTCGGACCGAGGCCCTCGCCCGCGAGATTGCACGGGCCAGCGGGATGGAGGTGCAGCGCGGCCTGCTGGACGATTTCGTTGCAACGGTTCTGGCAGAAGACACGGACCGCCCTTGTCACGTAGGCGAGCTCATCGGAGCTCGGGTCGCGCCCCTGCTCCCGGGCGTCTGGTCTACGCGGACCTGGATCAAGCTGGCGAACCGAAGAGCAGAGGCCGCGCTCGAGGGCTGGGCAGAGCCGTTTGCGGCCCTCGGGCGAAGATTTGGACTGGCCGACGAAGCCCCTGCCCTGCGGCTCGCCTGGAAGGAACTCCTGAAGAACCAGGCGCACGATTCCATCTGTGGCTGCTCGCGAGACGAGGTCCACGAGCAGATGCACGCGCGCTTCGAGGCGGCACGCGAGCTCGCGAACCAGACGACGAAACGCTGCCTCGAGCGCATCGCGGGGCTCGACGTCGACCGCGTCGCCCCTTGGAGCCGCGAATTCGATCTGTTGATCGCCAACCCTTCCCCACGCAACCGGTCCGACGTCGTTCGTTTTCCAATCGACTTTCATCCCTACGTGTGCCCGAACCCCAACCCCCTGGAGGCGCTACACCCAACCGTCCTCGAGGATCTGGGCGCCATGCGATTCACCGTCGACGGGGCACCCGCGCGTCTGGTACCCGCCGAAATCGGGCGAATGAAACTACTCCCGGAGCGGAGTGGTTTCGACCTCGAGTTCGTGGCGCGGGACGTACCCGCCATGGGCTTCCGGCGCGTACAGATTCGCCTGGCGGGCGCCGACGTCGAAACGGAGGACCTCGTCGA
>CAXMOC010000040.1:0-2238 GCA_964194865.1 uncultured Opitutales bacterium
CCTACGGGTCCGCGACTCATCTCCTGCGACGACGTGGCTGCGACATTTGGACGGATTCTGGGGCGAAAAGTCCGCTATCGGGACGTACCGACCCGGATGTTCCTCAAAGCCGCCAGGGCGCAGGGCTTTCCGTCGACCTTCGAGACGGCTCAGATACGTCGCTTCGCGGAGGAGGTGCGCGGTGGGACCTACGCCGTCGGTGCACCGACCGATCATGTCGAAGAGGTGACCGGACGGCCCGCGGAAGAGTTCGAGGTCACAGCCCGGCGCTATTTGCAGCACCCCGAGCTGGTGATCCCCGGATTCGAGGCAGGAAGCAAGCTCGGCGCGTCATGGCTCCTGCTCAAGACGATGCTGACGCGGGCGCCCGACCTCGACGCCTGGGAATCCGAGCGTGGGTACCCATTGCTGGCGGAGCCTCTGCTGGCTCACGATAGCGAAGAGTGGCGAGCCTCAGCCGAGCAGAAGCGCTTGGTGTTGCTCGATCCGGGTAGCGAGCCTCTGCCCAGAGCGAACTAAACCGTCTGGGTTCGCCCAGGAAGTGCGTCTTGATTCTTCGCCCTGCCAGAAGCGGGTGATGTCTTCACTCGCAGGAATGAACTTCCCTGTCGCCCGGTCTAATCGGGCAGACGATGAGCCTCGCATGGCCGGACATCGTGAAGGCGCACGAGCCAGTGTCCCAAGAGGAGGTGCGATTGACAGTGAAGCGACAGCCCGCAATTCCGAATCTGTTGCTGGCGCTGGTTTTGTCAGCGTGCGCTAACTCTCCAACCAGCTCAAGCCCCGAGGACGTGCCTGACACGGAGGTCCCCCCGGGGCTCACGAACCTGCTTCGGTTCGACGGCGTGGACGACCGCGTTACCGTCCCGTACGACGCGTCGTTCCCCACCGAGGTATTCACGATTGCGGCCGAGATCAAGCTCACCCAACCCGCAGGTCGGGCGGCGGTCATCGCTCGCGGAGAGGACGACAACTCGTTCAATCTCAGCTGGCAGTTGTATGTGACTCCCAGCGGGAACCTCGAGGTCATGCTCGAGGACTCGAGAGAGAGCAACTTCTGCTACCCGCTCAACAACTGCGCGCCGCGCGGCTCGTGCACGTTCGGTGATTTGTCGGTCGCGGACGACGCCTGGCACCACGTCGCGGCCTCCCGGACGGGCGACGGCACACTGACGCTTTACATCGATGGCGAATCGCGGGCCACCTGCACGGGCACGGGCGTTCCGTCATCGAACAACTTCCAGGCGATGAGCATCGGCTCCACCTTCGGAACCATCGGACCGCCTCCGGGCGGCGTCGAGCCTCCGACCTGGTTCTTTCCGGGATTGATCGATGACCCCGCCGTATGGAACGTGGCACTCACCCCGGCGCAGATCGCTGACGCGGCGAGCCTGGGTGTGGACGAGCAATCCGCCGGGTTGGTTGGCTACTGGAACTTCGACGAGGGCGCCGGCCAAGATGTGATGGATCTTTCACCTGCCGGCAACGACGGCTTTCGGGGAGCAAACGCGGCGCCCGATAGCGCGGACCCGACCTGGGAAGCCGAAGAGGGGACGTAGCACGCGCCCCGATTCTTCGCCCGGTGATTTCGTACTCGCCAGGGAATCAATAGACTCGGTCTTGCGAGCGCCGTGCTGCGCCGCGTCATGGGTCCGGATTATTCGGCCACCGGCCGAGCCGCAAGCCGCTGCTCGAGCTATGAACAACGCCCGGACCTTGGTTGATATCTTGAAAGGAGCTCAGTGATGATTCGACGAGCGGTCAAAGTGACGGCGATACTGAGCGTCATACTGGCGATTGCCGCTGCGGCCTACCTGCAAGGGTACAGCGATCGTGAGGACGGCGTGAACGGCCTCGCGCGGGCGGCGCTGGCGAAGGCGCAGGGCCAGGAAAGGCCCGCGATCACACCGACGCAGGAGCTGCGCGACCCGAACGTCTACTTCCCGGGGACGGAAGCGCTGGCTCCCGACGAGATGCGGCTTGTTTCCTGCGGGACGGGGATGCCCACCGCCCGGGAGTCACAGGCGGCTTCCTGCTGGCTCCTCGAGCTGGGCAATGGCGACAAGTTCCTCTTCGACGGCGGCACGGGCTCCGGGGCGCGCATCGCGAGTCTCCACATTCCCTACGAGTTCCTGAACAAGATCTTCCTCAGCCATCTGCACACCGACCACTTCGGTGACTTCTCGGCGTACTTCATCGGTGGCTGGTTGGCCGGGCGTCAGGGGCCACTCCACGTGT
>CAXMOC010000041.1:0-3770 GCA_964194865.1 uncultured Opitutales bacterium
GCGAAGCTCGCCGAGCTCGCTCCCGGTGACCTCAACAGGGTGTTCTTCACGACCGGCGGCGGCGACGCGGTGGAATCCGCCTGGAAGCTGGCGAAGCAGTACTTTCGCGCCATCGGTCAGCCCGGCCGCTACAAAGTGATCGGACGGAACCTCGCGTATCACGGCACCACGCTCGGGGCGCTCGCCATCACGGGTGTCGAAGCCATTCGCAAGCCCTACGAACCGCTACCGCCCGGCGCCTTCCACGCGCGCAATACCAACGCCTACCGCTGCGAAGAGCAGGGGGAGGCTCTGGCCGCGGCGTGCGCGGACGACATCGAGCGGATCATCCTCGAGCAAGGCCCTGAGACCGTTGCGGCTGTCTTCCTCGAGCCAGTGCAGAACTCCGGCGGCTGCTTTCCGCCCCCGCCGGGCTACTTCCAACGGGTCAGGGAGATCTGCGACCGCCACGGCGTCTTGTTGGTTTCTGACGAGGTGATCTGCGCCTTCGGTCGTCTCGGTCACATGTTCGCCTGCGACCGCTACGGCTATCAACCCGACATCATCACCTGTGCGAAGGGGATCACCTCGGGTTACGCACCGGTCGGCGCGACCATCGTGAGTGACCGCCTGGTGGAGCCCTTCCTCGACACGGGTGAGATGTTCATGCACGGCATGACTTATGGCGGCCACCCCGTGGGCTGTGCGGTGGCTCTGGCGAACATCCAGATCATGGAGGACGAGGACCTACCCGGCCGCGTTCTTCGGTATGAGGACGCGTTCTTGCAGGAGCTGCAGACGCTCGCCGATCTGCCGATCGTCGGTGACATCCGCGGCGCGGGCTACTTCTACGGTCTGGAGCTGGTGAAAGACAAAGAGACCCAAGGCCGCTTCTCGCAAGAGGAGTGCAGCCGACTGCTCCGGGACTTCCTCTCGGACCGCTTGTTCGAGCTCGGCTTGATCTGCCGTGCCGAGGACAAGGGCGAGCCGGTCGTGCAGCTCGCGCCGCCGCTCGTCGCGGGCCCCGAGGAGTTCAAGGAGATCACGGGCATCCTGCGCCAGGCGCTCGGCGAAGCCTGGGAGGTCATGAACTGAGGCGGCTTCTGCCCCCTGCATCCGGGGCAGTTGCTCGATTGCCCGTCAACCGTTGAACCCCGGCTGGCTCACTCGGGGCCGATGAGCTGAACTCCTGCCCGTGAGGGAGAGCGAGGCAGCGTCAGCGGCCGATGGCGAACGGGCCTTCTGCACGTTCGCAACCCTGTGGTCTGTCGCCATCCTCCTGGACCAGGCACAAGTCCTGAGCCCGGCTTCGTCGCTGGGGTTCCTGCTGCTGGTCCTGCTCGGCCGAGTCGCTGCGGTCTCGGTGCTGACGCGCCCCTCCGGCACCTGGGCCTTCCTGGTGCTCAACGCGGCGCTGGTCGCGACGATCTTCACCAGACTTCCCAAGGCTCCAAATCACGGTGTTCTCGCACTGCTCGTGGCCGCGACAATTCTGGTCTGCGCACTGCGGATCGGCGTGACCCGCTGCAGCGGGTCGGAGCTCTACCGCAGCTTCGCACCGCTGCTGCGTTGGCAGCTCGTCGCACTCTACTTCTGGGCGGTCGTTCAGAAGCTCAACGGCGACTTCTTCGACGCGGAGCTGAGCTGCGGTCCCGCACAGGTGTGGAACCTCCGGCGCATGATTCCCATCTTGCCGGTGCTCAGCTGGCTGCAGCCCTTCTCCATCTACGGAACGCTGCTGGTCGAAGCGAGCATCCCCTGTCTGCTGCTGGCACGCCGAACGCGGATTCTGGGTATCGCGCTCGGCGCGGGCTTTCACCTGGTGATCGGTGCGGGCTACGTGGGGTTCTCGGCGATGCTCTTCGCGTTGCTCGCGCTCTTTGCGCCGCCCGAGTTCCACACAGCGCTGTGGAAGCTTGGAGCGGCCTCGAGCGCCCGACTGCGCAGCCTCCGCGCAGCCCCTTCGCCCGCGCTGCGCAGTTTTCTGGATCGCTCTTTGAGAGTCGCAGCCATCGCGCTGGCGGCGGGCGCCGCGCTCGCCTTCCTGGCCTTCTCCGACAACCGCGCAGGCTTCTGGGGGCCGGCGCTACTGGGCGCAGACCGCCTCTTGACCCTCTGGTTTGTTTTCGGCGGGTTGATGATCGGGGTCTTCGCAGTGGTCGCATGGCGGGCGCGGTCCTGGATCGGGGAGCGCGGCGTCCTGCGGCTTCGCTACCGGGCACTCGCCGTCATGCCACTACTGGTCTTCGGGCTAGGGCTCTCGCCACATCTGGGCCTCAAGAACACGCAGTCCTTCGCGATGTTCAGCAATCTCGAGACGGGCGGAGGAACATCGAATCACCTGTTCATCCCGAGCTCCTGGCAGATCTTCGATCACCTGAGCGACCTGGTCACGATCCGCGATTCGAACGACCGTGTGCTCCAGAAGCTGGTCGGCCCCTCTTGGAAGTGGTTCAACTACTTCTCGACCTATACGGTGGATCGGGGCGCGCTGCAGCGAAGCCAACCCGAGCCGACCTGGCGGCTGCCCTACATTGCGTTGCGTCGGCGTGTCAGCGAGCTGGCGAAGGCGGGACGCCGCGATGTGCGACTCGTCTACGAACGCGGCGGCGTCACGCACCGCCTCGAAACTGCCGAGACCGACCCGGAGCTCTCGAGCCTTTCGACACTGGCGAACAAGCTCTTGTTGATGCGCGCAGTTCCCGACGCCGACCGCGGCTATTGTCTGTGGTGAAGGGCGCGGCGGCTCCGCGATTCATTCGGCGGCGAGTAGCGCGAGACCGCAGCCGGGGCACTCCGTGGCGGTCTCGAGAATCGCGTCGCCGCACGCGGGGCAGTGATCGGTACTGACCGACACCGGGTCGAAGCCTTCGGGAATGCCGGGAATCTGGTGCTCGGTGTGGGCGAGGTCGATCTCGGACGCAGCGGCCTCGTCTTCGGGACGAACGAATACCCCAAAAGGCAGATTCGCACCGGGTTTTCCCTGACCTCCTTCGTCGTCTTCAGCGCCAGCGGCCTGGACGCGATGGGGAATCCCGGCCTGCACGAGGCGCTCGGAGAGGCCCATCGCCCAGCCCACCGAAGAGGCGCGCACACAGATCAGCTCCGAGATCGGAGGCAGCTCGGCGGCCCGATCCGCGTCGGGCAGGTCGCCCTCCAGTACCAACGCCACGTCGCAGTGAACACAGACCGAGGCCGCGTGAACGTACTCCTCGCGGCATTCGGGGCAGACTTTGGGGGGCATGGGCACGGGAAGACCTCCACAGGCAATATAGTTCGCAGTACCCCAGCGCGCGCACCGCGCGGCGCTGCAATCCCGCCAGCAGCGGTAGCCAGACTTCGCTTTCTGGCAGGAATCGACCCACTCCACCAGCTGCGTCCAGCGCTGATCTTCGATCGGGTTGCGGCGCTGGGGGCGGGTCTGCGACGCTCTCCGCCCGATGCGCGCCCTCACCTTCGATGGAGCCGCCGCCAAGGTCTGCGAGGTTCCCACACCGGAGCTCGCGACCGACTCGGCACTCGTGCGGGTCACGCACGCCGGGGTATGCAATACCGATTTGGAGCTCGTGAAGGGCTACATGGGGTTTCGCGGCGTCCTCGGCCACGAGTTCGTTGGTGTGGTGGAGGAAGGCCCCGCCGAGTGGCGCGGTGAGCGCGTGGTGGGCGAGATCAACTTCGCCTGCGAGAGCTGTCCAATCTGCCACGAGGGACTCCAGCGCCACTGTCCGTCGCGCCGCGTGATGGGAATCCTCGAAGCCGACGGGAGCTTTGCGGAGTACGTCAACGTGCCG
>CAXMOC010000042.1:0-3058 GCA_964194865.1 uncultured Opitutales bacterium
CGAGGTTCCCGACGGCGACATAGGCTTCGCCCAAGCTGTGAAGACCGAACTGCATTCCGCGCGTATGACCGAGCTCCCGCGTCATTTCGACCGATCTGCTGAACAGGTCGACCGCATCCTCGAGGCGGCCTTCCCGGGTGGCGATCCTCGCCTGGTGCCCAAAGTTGAACGAAATGAAAAACCGATCGCCGTGTTGGCTCAACAGCTCGAATTCCTCGTCGAGGAATCGTTTGCCCATGGCAATATCGCCGCCAATGATCAACGCTGCCGCCTTCCAGCCCAAGTGCACGCCGGCCCAGAAAGGACGGTCCATCGCGTTAGCCAACCCGATCGCTTCCTCGCACTCCATGATGATTGCCTCGAACCTGCGCAGATAGACCAGAGCGATAAAGCGGGTGTTGAATGCCACGAGCAGGGCGTCGCCGTCGTCGGCAGCGCGCAGGATCTCGATGGCGCGTTCCGCCGATGCTGCACCGGCTTCTGCCCGCCCGACCAGCGGAAGGAACCAGGCCTGCACCGCGGCGGACAGCGCCCTGGTCGTAGCCGCCGCCCCGTCGACGGCATGCTCGTCGAACGCGTCGAGCGCCTCGCCGAAGAGTTCAAGCGCGGGCGGGTACCACCCTCGAATCTCATAGACCACCCACATTCCACCGATGAATCTTCTGGCTCCGGCTGCGTTGTTGGTGGCGAGGTAGTGGCGCCAGGCCAATCGGACATTGTCGAGGTCCCCTTCGACGATTGACACCGTTTGCCTCTGCCCGCCAAGCTCGAACAATCCCCAAGCTTCTTCAACGAGCGTGCCGTAGAAGTCGGCGTGTGCCTCGACGAGCTCGCCCGCCCGCTCCGGGTCCCGGCGCAGCTTCTCCTCGGCGTACTGGCGGAGAAGCTCGTGGACTGTGAAGCGCCCGGTCTCAGGACTCGGCGTCACCAGGGACCTGCCACCCAGCGTGGCCAGGTCGCGAAGCGATGCCCCGGCAACCGCCTCGGCAGCCTCACGCGTGAAGCCACCGCGAAAAATCGACAGCGCAGCAAAGACCGACTGCTCGTCCGTGCTGAGGAGACTCCACGAATAGTCGAACACCGCGCGAACACTCCGCTGACGATCCGGGACATCGCCGAGGTCGGACTCGAGAAAGTCGAGGCTCTTCGCGATTTCGGCTGAGATATCGCCGACCGACAGCGTGTCCGTCCACGCGGCGGCAAGCAGAATGCCAAGTGGCACGCCGCCGGTGAGACGCAGAATCTCACTGAGGGGCTCCAGATCGTGGGTCTGCAACGCGAATCCCGAGTTGGCCCGACGCGCCGCATCAATGAACAGGCGGGCGCCGCTTGCCTGCTCGGCCTGGTCGAGCGTGACCAACGTGGTCTCCAAACCGGCCAGGGTGAAGACGGTCTCTCCGCTGAGACTCAGCTTGGACCGGCTCGTCGCAAGCACGGTGATCCCAGAAGCGGCCTGCATGATCTCCGAGATGATCCCGCTGCCTTCGAGCAAGTGCTCGAAATTGTCGAAGACCAGGAGTTGACGCTTGTTGGCGAGATACGTCAGCAGTTGAGTCTGCACCTCTTCGTCCGACGAGAATCCCAGCCCGATCGACTCGGCCACCTCCAGGACGATCTCGTCGCCTGAGCCGATGTCGGCCAGTCCGACGAAGAACACACCGTCCGAGTATTCCGTGGTCGAGTCTGCAGCCACCTGCAGGGCAAGTCGCGTCTTGCCAACACCGCCGGGCGCCAACACCGTGACCAGCCGTGCTTCATCGAGAAGACCCTTGATATCTGCCAGCTCCCCCTCGCGCCCGACGAATTCGGTCACCTGCAGGGGAAGGTTGTTGGGGACCGCATTGAGGGATGCCAGCGGTGGGAAGCTCTCATCGAGGCCTTCGACATCGAGCTGATAGACCTGCTCAGGCTCGGTGAGATCCTTGAGGCCATGTCTCCCCATGTCACGCAGCGAGACCCCGGGAGGCAACTCGTCGCCGAGGAGCTCATGGGTGGCTCCGGACAAGACCGTCTGACCGCCATGAGCGATCGCCCGAAGTCGCGCAGCCCGATTGACTGCCGAGCCGTAGTAGTCGCCCAAACGAAGGTCGGCAGGGCCCGTGTGTACCGACGCCCGCACCCGCAGCGGCACCGGCGTTGTCCAATCGATCGCTTCCAAGCGACGCTGCATCTCGGCGGCGCCCGCAACGGCATCGTGTGGCGAAGCGAACACGATAAACCTGCTGTCGCCCTCGCCCCGCGGCCGCACCGGGATGCCGGCATGATGAGAAGCCGCTTCGTCGATGGCTTCGTCGTGCTGGCGCAGCGCTTCCATCATCGAGTCGGGCGCTTCCTCCCAGAGACGGGTACTGCCCTCGACATCGGTGAACAGGAACGTGACCATCCCCTCGGGAAGATCTCCCATACGCCGATTAAAGCGGATCGCGGTATGAGCACGCACCGCTGGTGCCGGTCGTCTCGAAAAAAGTGGAGCCACTTTCCCGCTCTTGCCGCTTCGCGGCGGGCCGCTCGGGCCACGGCTCAGCGGAGTTCTCTGGTCGTCAACCCCCTACGGTCTGATCCGCTTCGCCTCCGTTCCCGCTCTTGCCGCATCGCGGCGGGCCGCTCGGGCCACAGCTCCGCAAATGGCCCCGCCGACAGACCGGATCGTTCCAATTTGCGGAGCCTCTTAGCCGAGTTGAGCCAACCGGTCCTCCAACAGTGCCCGGTCTGAGTCGTTCATCTCGGCTGCGAGTGCCCGGTGCAGACTCTCTGCGGCGTCGTCGTTCCGGCCAAGGCGGTGCTGGAAGTCGGACCGAGCGACCCACAGGTAGTGCCAATCCGAGTCGATGTCGTCGAGAAGCGCCAGAGCTTCCTTCGGCCCGATCACCTCTGCTTCGGCGACTGCCCGGTTCACTCGCACCACGGTGGTCGGCTGCATCTCCTCGAGGACCCGATACAGCGCGGTGATCTCCGCCCAGTCGGTTTCCCCATAGCTCGGCGCCAATCCATGCAAACAGGCAATGGCGGCCTGCACTTGGAACGGTCCTGGACGACGCGTTCCCTGGGATTCGTCCAG
>CAXMOC010000043.1:0-43172 GCA_964194865.1 uncultured Opitutales bacterium
AAGCCGCCATCGATGCCTTCGGGCGCGCCGACCAACTCGCCGAGGGCGGCGACATCCACGCCCTGATCGAGAAGGCACGCGTCTTCGGCGGCTGGCCCGGGCACGAGCAGGAGGCGGAGCAGACGTTCAAGCGGGCCATGAAGCGGGCCGTATGGAGCCGCCGGCGGCGTGACCAGTTGGCCGTGGCCGAGGGCGCCGTGCACTTCGCTCAAGCCAGCCAGCGGGAGGACTTTCGACGCTGGGGTCTGCGCTCGCTGGTCCGCATCATGCCGGACCACGTCATGGCATGGCGTCAACTCGCGGAACTCGAAAACAGCGCCGGGGGAGACGGCCTGAAGGTCCTGCAGCAGCTGCTCGACCTGCGTCCCGACGACGCGGCCGCCCACATCGTGTTCAGCGATTACCTGATCGAAAGGCCCGGGGGGCTGGGGCCGGTGATCGCTCACCTTCGCGGCCTGCTCGATCGGGGCCTGGACGCCCCTGAGATCTACGAACAACTCGTCCGGGCCTACGCGCAACGGGGCAAGTTGAACAGCGCCCGAAAGACCTACGAGCAGCTCTCGGAGCAACACCCCGAACACACCGTTACGCGGCGCGCGGCAGCGCGACTCGCGATTGCAGAGGGGCGCTATGACGTCGCCTCCAAGCAGCTGCGCTCCCTCTCGACAGAGCTGGGCGAGCCGGGGATTCAGCTGCTGCTGGCGCGTTCCGAGCTGCTCCGGGGAGACCTGCCCAACGCCATGGCAGCGGTCGAGCGAGCCATACCCAAGACCGGCAATCCATCCCCAACGATCTTGCGCCTGAAGGCGCGGATCCACCACGAGGCGCAGGAATGGCCGCTCGTGGTCAAAAGCTATCGGCAGCTCGCGGGTGGAGGTGCTGCGATCACTCCGCTCGAAAGACTCATGCTGGCCCGCGCGCTCTACGAGTCGAACCAATCGGAGGCGGGCCGACAGGAGCTGATCGACTTGCTCGCATCGGAGCAGCCGCCAGCGGCGGCGGCCGTCGAGTACGCTCGACGGGAAGGAAGGGAAGACCGCACGAGCGCCTATGACTTCTTGAAGCAAGCCCGCGAGCGAGCGCCCACTGATCTCGACGTGATCGAGGTGCTGACGGACATGGATCTCGCGGCCGGATCGGTATCCAAAGCGCTGAAGCGAATCGACCGGAGCATCGAATCACAACCGCTGCGCCCGGAAATGTTGATGCTCCGCGCGCGCGTGCTCACCCAGCTCGGCCAGCTCGAACGCGCAGAGCTCGACGCGCTGCGCGCCCTCGAGGCGGATCCCGAGCTCGACCTTCTACCCGCCCTGTTGTTCTCGATCTACGTCGCTCAGAACTCTCTGCTGGAAGCGCAGCACTCCTTCGAGGAAGCGCAGACGGCGGGCGTGCTGCATTCCGGTGCGCAGCTGCTGCTGGCTCGGCTCTATCTGCATCACGGGGAGCGGGTCAAGGCCCGGCAAATGCTGGAGGTCGTGCTCGAAGCGAGGCCCACGATGTTGAGGGCCAAGAACGATCTGGCGTATCTACTGGCCGAAGAGGGAACCGACCTGGATCGAGCGATGGAGCTCGCCGAGCAGGCTCAGCAGCTCGCCAGCCGCGACGCCAGCGTGGTAGACACCGTTGGCTTCGTCTACCTCCGCAAGGGTCTATTCGAAGCAGCCCTGCAGCAGTTTCGATACGCCATACAGTTGAGCATGGACGCGCGCAGACAAACTTCGGTGTATCACTATCACCTGGGGCTGGCGTTGAATGCGCTCGACCGCAACGCGGAAGCCGGCGAAGCGTTCGAGAAGGCGCTCGAACTCGACTCCGACTTCGCAAACGCCGATGACGCCCGCAGCCAGCTGGAGGCGGCTCGCGCCCGCAACCCGAAAACTCCGAGGCCCTCCTGACCGACTCGATCGTTTCCCGGCGGTCTGCGTGGAAGCCGAGCGTGGATTGGCAATTCCTCGCGGTATTGGTCTGCTTCGCACTATCGGGCTTCGCCGCGCTGCTCTACCAGACGGCCTGGCTGCGCGAGTTCGCCTTCGTATTCGGTACCGCCGAGCTCGCCGTCGCCACCGTGCTCGCCGCGTACATGGCCGGGCTGGCGGCGGGAGCGGCGATCGCCGGAAAGCTCGGTTCCCGAGTGCGGAGACCCGTCTTCACGTATGGCGTTCTGGAGCTGGCAATCGCTCTTTGTGCGCTCGCCGTTCCCCCAGCGATCCGCGCTGCCACCGTCGTACACGTCTGGGCGTTTGGCTCCGGCGCCTTGCCGCCGGACGAAGGTCAGCTCACGAGCATTCTCTTCTACGCGGTGTGCGCGTTCGCCATCCTGGGCATTCCCACCGCCTTGATGGGAGTGACCCTCCCACTGCTGGCGCGATACGCGGTGAGGCGCGAAGACGAACTCGGCCGCCGAATCGGCACGCTCTACGCCGTCAATACGGCCGGCGCAGTCGCCGGCACGCTAGCCGCCGCCTTCGTCCTGTTGCCGACGATCGGATTGCGCTCGACCGTCTTCGTCGGCGCTGCAACCAACGGCCTGATCTTTGTCGTCGCCGCCCTGCTGGGGAGATCCGCCGCTCCAGCAGTGCCCGCCACTTCCCGGCCGCAACCTGCACGAGAGTCGGGCTGGATTCTGCCCCTCGTGGCGGTGTCGGGTGTGGTCTCCTTCAGCTACGAAGTCCTCTGGACACGACTTCTGGGCCAGGTTCTCGGCGGTAGCGTCTACGCGTTCGCCACGATGCTGGCGAGCTTCCTGCTGGGGATCACCCTCGGAAGCGCGGTTGCCTCCCGCTTCGCGACGACGCGCCGACGTTCGGCCGGAGGTTTCGCCGTCGCGCAGCTCGGCGCCGCGGCGCTCTCGCTCGGGGCGTTCGGCGCCCTCGACTTCGTACCCGGCTGGGCCCGCAGCATCGGCGCGAGCTCTCACGGGTCCCCGCTTGCGAACGCCAGTATCGCGGCGGCCGTCCTACTTCCGGCCGCTCTGTGCTTCGGAGCCACCTTTCCGTTCGCCGTGCGACTGCTCGCCCGGGACGAGGCACACGCCGGCCGGGCCACCGCGCGGGTCTACGCCTGGAATACCGTGGGAGCAGTGATCGGCGCGTTGTCCGCCGGCCTGATCCTGCTTCCGAGTCTGGGCTTCGTCGCAACGATCACGGCGGGCGCCGCCGCCAGTCTCGCGCTTGCTCTAGCGGCGTCACTCTTGATCCGGCCCGCTCTGAAACCGGCGGCAGCCATCGCGGCGCTGGGCCTGGCCGCGCTCCTCTTCGTTCAGCCGTCACCTCCTTGGAAGATATTGCGAACCCACCCGAGTAGCGGCCAGCAGACCCAAGGTGAGCTGACCTATTTCGGGGTAGGACGCTCGGCAACTGTCATGCTTCTCGACAACGGTTCGCAATGGCTCCTGTCGACCAACGGACTCAGCGAAGCCGCTATCCAGCGAGCTGGAGCCCCGATTCACCGATCTCTCACGACGCGATGGCTATCGGTGCTGCCCGTGCTCGCGCATCCGGAGGCCCGTTCGCTGCTGCTGATCGGACTCGGCGGGGGGCTGACATTACAGGCCGTGCCCTCCTCGATCGAACACATCGATGTGATCGAGCTCGAGCAAGAAGTGGTGAATGCAAATTTGGCGGTCTCCGGGTTGCGCGATTCCGATCCGCTCAGCGACCCCCGCGTGCATCTGCACGTCAACGATGCGCGGGGAGCGCTCATGTTGGCCGACACCCGTTACGACGTGATCGTCTCCCAGCCCTCGCACCCGTGGACGGCGGGAGCGTCCCATCTCTATACGCGCGAATTCTTCGAGCTGATCCGCAACCATCTCAGTCCGGAAGGCGTGTTCTCTCAGTGGATCGGCATGCGGTTCGTGGACGAGGAGCTGCTGCGCTCATTGATCGCAACCCTGGTGGACGTCTTTCCCAATGTTCGGGTCTACCAACCGGTCCAGGCGTCGGTGGTATTCCTGGCATCGGAAGCGCCACTCCCGGTGGAAGCGCGTGCGAAATTGGCGCTCGCAGCCATGCCGGACGAGTTCGCGCGCTACGGACTACGTGTTCTCGAGGACGTCGCAGCGGGGCTCGTCCTCGACGAGCGGCGCGCGAGAGAGATCGCAACGGGAGGGTTCGTCAATACCGATCACGACAACCAGCTGGCGATTCGCTCGCCGCGCCTGCGCGTGGGCCAGGCATTGGTGCGCAGGGGCACCGGGGAGTTCTTCAGGCCCTTCGAGCCCTACCCCGAGCAGGCCGGCGGGTTGGATCAGAGCTATCTGGTGCGCCGTCTGTTCGCGGCTTCCCCGCCCGATCGCGCCGCACACGTGGCCGCGGCGATTCTCGATCCCGCCGTGCGAGAGGCGTCGCTGGGTTGGCTCGATCTCGCGGGTGGCCGCTTGCGTTCAGCCAGGCGGCACTACCAGAACGCACTCGAACTCGACCCGAGCTCGACCGAAGCACGGGCCGGGTGGCTCCTGCTGTCCAAGAGCCGAGTCTATGCCGACGAGGAGACGCCGTTGCTCGCTCAGCTGGACCCCCTCGACGAAGCGAGCGCCGCCGTCCTCGCGGGTTGGCGCGCTGCCACCGCCCAAGACTGGGAGGGTTTGCGCGCCCTCGATGAGCGTCTGGCCGAAATCGAACTCCGTCACCCGCTGTTCGCCGAGGCGGCTCGCTTGAGGGCCACCTGGCGATTGGAGGGAGACCCCTCACGCGCCAACGAGGCGCTCGAGATGCTCGATTCCATTACGGCCGTGCGCCCGAGCGTGGTTGACTTGATCCTGCGGGCCCGAGCGGCCAACCGAAGCCAGCTCCCCTTCGCAGCGCTGTCGACCCTCCAAGAAGCGGTGACCATGATCCGGCGGCCCGCGGAGGCCCGCCTTGCACTGGCGGAGCTCGCTGAGCTGCCGGCGGGATTCCAGCCGGAGGCCGTGCAACGCGTGCGCGCCAGGCTCAGACGCCCGAGGCGCTAGGGGGGGCAGTGCTGACGGACCGCCGAATCCCATGCGTTTCCCCGCACGTCTTCGCCCGCTGTTCTCAGCGTCGGGATTCGTCCCGGTACAGCGCGCCCTGCAGATCGACGCGAAGCTGCGCGTCCAGTGGTCCGCCGATCTCCAGCGCGCGTCGCAACGCGGTGTCTGCCTGGTCGTACTCGCCCCGTAGGGCGTGCGCGTAGGCGAGCATGCGCAGCTCGTTCTGCGTTGCGCGATCGCGCCTGCCAATCGAGTCGATCAACCCCTGAGCGATCTCTGCGATGAGCGCCTTGAAATCTGGATGAGAGCGGATCGGGGCCAAGGTCGGATCGCGCATGAGCTTCTCGATCAGATTGAATCCCCGCGCGTACGCGCGCCGCAGAGCGCGTACGGCCTCTTCCGCGTCGCCAGCCTGCGCGGCGCGCTGGGCGTTGAGGAGGTTGGCAGCTGTTCCGCTCGGATAGTTGGAAGCGGCGTCCAGATTCAGCCGAGTTGCGGAGCGCCACAGGGCCGCACGGGCGTGGCTGTGAATGGCGAGGGGAATGAGTACGAGGGCCCCGACGAGGGCACAGCCTCGAAGAACGAGCCCGTGCAGGGCTGGGCGGGAGCGCCCGCGGCCGGCCGCCAGGCGGTCAAGGACAGAGCCGAGCGCCTCGCGGCCGGCGAGCAACGCCGCCCCGATCAGACCCGGCAAGATGAAGTACAGGTAGCGGTCGGCGAGCGGGTAGAGGAAGGGAAAGATCTGCGACACCGGGCCGAATGAGACGAGTACCCACACCCAGAAGGCGAGCTCGGGGTCACGTCGTCGTGCCACGACGACGACTCTCCAGCCCAGCAGTGAAAGCGTTACCAGAGAGCCAAGCCACCACGGCTCCAGCAATCCGAAGCTCGGCTCGGGCTCGTGGAATGCAGACACCCCGAACGAGGTCGTGGCCATCACCAGATACCGCATCGCGAACGCCATCATGGTTCGCAACAAGATCAAGGGTGTCTCGAAGAGAATGGGATCGACCGCACCAGAGCGCTGATGAACGACGAACTCCGGAACCGCGAAGGCGACGAGGAGAGCCGCCCACCCCACCAACCAACGCCATCGAACCGCCTCCGAACCAGTCCAGGCCAGCAACGCCACGACGGGCAGCGCATAGGCCGCAGTGGGCTTCGCGAGCAGGGCTAGCGCGAAGAAGACCGTCGCTACTCCAGGGCGGCGCGGGAATGCCAACAACGCGATGAGCGAGAGCGCGAGAGCGGAGCTGCTCTTGAGCTGGGAAACCCAAGCGACCGCCTCGACGTTGGCGGGATGGAGCAAGAAGAAGGCACTGCCGAATACAGCCGCCAGCGCCGGTACACCGACACGTAACAGCAGTGGAACCAGTAGCAACGAGGCGAGGATGTGGAAGCCGAGGTTGCCGAGGTGGTGCCCAGACACGGACGCCCCGAACGCCTTCCACGCGAGCATGTGGATCAGCAGCTGAACCGGCGAGTAATTCGCGATCCCAATCGTTGCCGCGCCGAAGGGATCGAGTATCTCCGCGACGTTCTCGACACTCAGCTCCTGAACGAACAGGTTCTTGCTGACGTAGTGATGATCGTCGGAGAGAAAGGGACCCTGGAGAGCTGGTTCGTATACCATCAGCGCAGCGCCGCTGAACAGCGCGAATAGGAGCGCATAGGCGCCCGCACCCAGCTGACCGGCGCGGGGCTCCGAGGGTGCACGACCACGCCCGGAAGGCTCGGGGCTTCTGGTCCGCCCGCCGCGACGCTTGGCTGCGCTCAAGGTGTCTCCACCGATGAACCGCGACGCAATCGCTCGAGCTCGACGCGCACCACGCTGTCGAGCGGCCCTTTCCGCAGCTGCGCCCTCTCGAGCGCGCGCTCCGCATCGGCGGTTTCTCCCCGCTCGAGGTGGGCGCGCGCCAGCGCCAGCAGCTCCGGCTGTGTGACAGCGCTCTCTGCCGTACGCTCGATCAACCGTCCCGCGAGGTCCCGCACCAGTAGACGAAAGGCGGGCGACGTCCGAACCGGGGCGAATCCGGGATCTCGATCAATTGCGTCGAAGCGATTCATGCCGAGGTCGGCAGCGATTCGAAGTGATTCGACCGCCGCCTCCGGATCGCCCTCCTGGGCAGCCGCGCGCGCTCGCAGATAGTGGGCCGTTCCGCCAGCTGGATAATGGCGCGCGGCTTCGGCCAGCAGCCGGATCTCGTTCTGCCAGAGTTCTGCTCGCTCGTGGGAGACCACAGCAAACAGGATCAACAAGATCGACAGCGCCGCCGTTGTGGCTTTGGCCAGAACGTTTGGCACCCCCCGCGGCGAGAGCCAAGCCGTCAGATCCATGACGCAGAGCAGCGTTCCGCCGATCAATCCGGGCAAGCTGAAGTAGAGGTAGCGGTCCGCGAAGGGAATCAAAAAGGGAAAGAGCTGTGACACGGGGGCAAACGCCGCGGCGGCCCCCAACCACCAGGCCGCTTCTTCACGCCTGGCTCGAATCGAAAGGAAAATGCGTATGGCGAGCAGGAAGCTCAGTGGCAGTGCCGCGAGCCACCACGGATCGAGCCAGGATCCCACCGGAGTCGGCTCCTGAAACGCCGCGACGCCCACCGAGCTGGCGGCCATTACGAGATAACGGGTCCCCACCGCCGCAATCGTCCGCAAGTGAACGATGGGGTCCGAGAACGCCTCGACCTCGACCGACCCGATATGCCCGAACGATGAGAGCTGGGTGACCGCGTAGAGCGCGAAGATCAGCGCCCAGACTCCCAGCCACGCCCAGGCGCGGCTCGCCACCACTTCGCGGTCGGCCCAGACCAAGCCCACCGCCATCGGCAGCGCGAACGAGGCGGACGCCTTCGTCAGCAGAGCGAGCGCGAAGCAAAGAGCGGCCAGGCCGGGGCGACGCGCGAGACACAAGAGCGCCAGCAAGGAGAAGGCCAGCGCGCCGTTGGTCTTGAGCTGCGAGATCCAGGCCACGGCCTCGACGTTCGCTGGATGAAGGGCGAAGAACGCTCCGCCCAGAAGGGCTGCTCCGCGCGGAATGCCGGACCGCATCAGCAGTGCCACCAGCAAGACGGAATTCAGCGAGTGCACCAGGAGGTTCACGACGTGATAACCGACGAGGTGGTCGGCGAAGAGTGACCGCTCCAGCGCGTGAAGGAAGAGATGAACGGGGGCGTAGTTGCCCGTATAAAGGCGGGCGTCTCCCATCGGGTCGAACATCTCGATCAACGCTTCGGTGTCGAGCGACCTCGTGTAAGGGCTCTGGAGGTATCCGAAGTCGTCGGATATCAGCGGTCCACGCAAGGCAGGGCTGTAGACGAAGAGATTCACGCCCGCGAAGACCAGAAACGCAATCAGCATCCCGGCCCGGGTTGCGGTCGCACTCCCAGATGACGGCCCCAGTGTTGCCGGGTCGCCGCCAGCACCTGACTGCCGCGTCATCGGAGCGAAGTCTACCGATCCCACTCCAGGATCGCGCAGCCAGGGCGCTATGGTCAGCATCGAGCCGGCCGAGACCTCGGAGCATTGCGCTGCTACGAGGACTCCAGTGACCCCGGCAGCGTGAACGAAGGACCGCCGCGCCGAAATGAGCACCCGGGATCCGTAATCCGTGAATGGGGCGCAAATTCGATCGGTCGATCGAATCGGTCGCTCGCGTCGGCGAGCCGCTGTCTGGGCAGCCCTCGCAATCATCGTCGGCTTGCCGATCGCCGGTTGCGGCGCTCCCATGGCGGAGCAATCCGACGCCTCGGGTGGCCTCGTCTTCATCCGCCGAGCCGAAGGCAACAGCGACCTCATGCGCGTTCGAATCTCGGACCGCGCAACCCGCTACGTCACCCGAAGCGCAAACAGCAACGAGCGCTGGCCCTACTGGTCCGAAGCGAGTGGCCAACTCGTCTACCAGCAGGAAGAGATCGGCGGGCGAGAGGGCAGCCGACTCTTCCTCTGGGATCCAGAACGGGACACGCCGAAAGCCTTGAGCCCGCCGGGGGACAGGGACGAGCGTTGGCCCGTGTGGTCGCCCGATGGAGAGCGCCTCGTCTACGCGTTCATGGGTCAGCGGCCGGCTGCTGGAATTCTGTCGGTGTCACTCGGCGATGGGAAGGTGACCCTGTTGGCCCACTCGGGCCCGTCCGATTTCTTCTTTCGGCCGAGCTTCTCCCCCGATGGACGCAGTCTCCTCGTCCAACGGCGCGGTGAGGATGGCTCTGGATCGAGCGTGTGGATCCTCGCGCCCGACGGCGACCCACGGCCGGTCACCGGCGACCCCGATTGGTTCGACATGAAGCCCTGGTTCACCCGATCGGGTGATTCGGTGGTCTTTTCGCGGCGCCCCGCGTCGGGGGGAAACCACGACATTTTCTCCGTGGCCGCGGCCGGAGGCGCGGCCCGAAGCATTGTGGCGACTGCCAGTGACGACCAATCCGCAAGACCTTCTCCGACACGCGAGGAGCTCGCGTTCGTCTCCAATCGGGGCGGGAGTTACGACGCCTTTCTCTCGGCCCTCGACGGCACCAACGTCCGCCGCCTGGTCGACTCGCCAGACCGGGACGAGCACGCCCCGCGCTGGTCACCCGATGGGGATCGATTGGTGGTGACCACCAGGCCGACCGGCGCGGACGATTCCGCCAAAGCCGAAGATCTGCACATCGTGGTGCTCGATCGAAGCGGCGAGGTATTGCTGGATATTCCCGGAGAGATGGCTGATTGGATGCCGCCGTGGCGCTGAACCCAGCGCGCCGGCCCGTCGTCGATTCGCTGAACGCCGTGCTGATCTTTGCCCTCGCCGCTTCGATCTTCTGGCCCATCCGCGATCACCAGTGGCTCAATTGGGACGACTTCGTCTACATCCGGGACAACCCCTACATCCGTCTCGGATTTTCTAGCGACGGCGTTCGCTGGGCCTTTTCGAACTTCTATCTGGCCAACTGGTACCCGCTGACCTGGCTGTCCTGGATGGTCGACTACGAGGTTCACGGCCTCGACCCGAGAGCGTTCCTCACCACGAATCTGCTGCTTCACGCCCTCGCCTCGGCGCTGCTCTTCATCGCGCTAAACCGGCTGTCGGGGTCTCGCTACCGGAGCGCGTTCGTAGCTGCGGTGTTCGCCGTTCACCCGTTGCACGTCGAATCCGTCGCGTGGGCGTCCGCGCGAAAGGACGTGTTGAGCGGTGTCTTCTGGATGCTCGCCCTGTACGTCTACTCCTTTCGGGTTTCGAAGCTGCGGAGTGCTCTTCTCGTGATCTGCTACGGACTGGGGTTCGCCGCCAAGCCGACGCTCATCTCCTTGCCCTTCGTCCTCTTGCTGCTCGACGATTGGCCTCTGCACCGGACCCGGTCTAAAGGCACGCTCGAAAGCTGGGACGCCGAGCGCATCCGAGCGGTGTTGGTCGAGAAGTGGCCGCTCTTCGCACTCCTGCTTCTGTTCGGCGCCATCGCGTTCGCTGCGCAACACAGCGAGGGCACGGTTCAGGGCTTCGATGCGCTCTCTCCCTCCATGCGAATCAAGAATGCCTTGATCGGCTTTCTCGCCTACGTCGAGCTGGCGTTTCTTCCCCGCAACCTGGCGGCCTTCTATCCGCATCCGGGAGACACCATCCCCTGGTGGAAAGCCGCCCTCGCTGGGGCGACCCTGCTCGGGATCACGTCGTACACGGTGGCGAGGGCTCGGACGCGCCCGCAGCTGGCCGTCGGCTGGCTCTGGTATCTCGTGACCTTGCTGCCCGTTAGCGGTTTGATCCAGATCGGCGCCCAGGCCCGGGCGGACCGCTACATGTATCTGCCCTTGATCGGCCTCACGCTGATCGTGGCGTGGGGAGTTCCCGAGCTGGGGGGAAGCGGCCGCAATCGGCGTCTGGCCGTTGGCGTCGCAGCAATTGCGGGGATCGCGGCACTCGCTCTGCAGACCACTCGGCAGATTCCGCATTGGCGCGACAGCGAAGCCGTCATGGAGCATGCGCTGGCGGTGACACGCAACAATCACGTGGCTCACGCGCACCTGGGCGGCGCATATCTGGTAGGTGGGCGTAGCGCCGAAGCGATCGAGCAATATGAGGCGGCCCTGCGAATTTCCCCCGACTACCTCAGTGTTGCGAACAACCTGGCGTGGCTGCTGGCCACGAGCCGCGAAGAGACGCTGCGCGATCCGGACCGTGCGATCGCGTTGGCGGATTTGGCGGTGCGGCTGTCGAACCGCTCCGATCCGGCGATTCTCGACACGCTTGCGGCGGCGCTCGCCTCCCAGGGTCGCTTCGGAATGGCGATCGAGACGGCGTCGAGCGCAATCTCGTTGGCGCAGCGTGTGGGTAACGCCGAACTCATCGCAGGGCTGGAGCAGAGACTGGAGCTCTACCGTGAAAGCCGGCCGTACCGAGCACTAGGGGATTGACCCGTCTCCAGAGCTTCCCGCTCGCTGTGACAGGGCTGAATCTACCGAGCGGGTTCCAGTCGTTCCGCAACAACGTGGACGGTGGCTCCGCTGCGAATCGCGGCCGCAAGGACCGAGCAGGCCAAGGCGAATGGAGCGCCCAGCGCCGACCAAAACCGCAGCCGCGCCCGCGTTCGCGGGTCGAAGGGAGCTGGCTCGCCCGCTGCCCGGCGGTGCAGCAGCGCATAGAGACCATTGCGCGGCAGGGACGGGAACCGATTGAGCACGCTCTGGATCCAGCCGAAGGGGTTCTGACGCAACGAGAAGTGATGGGTAGAACTCAGCCGGAAGCCCGACTGCTGCAATGCTTCCCCCAGCGTCCGAAGCGGGAAGTGATAGAGGTGTCGCGGGAGGTCCAGGTGAAACCATGCCGCGCCGCAACACCGCGCCTGGCAGCTTTCGAAATTCGGCACTGCGACGATCAATCGCCCGCCGGGCTTGAGGATGCGATGCGCCTCGTTCAGGGTGCCAACCGGGTCTCGCAGATGCTCGAGCACGTGCCAGATGATGATCTGGTCGAAGCTGCTCGCCGCATATTCGGCATCCGAAAGCTTGCTGGCGATCCGGATTTCTGCGCGATCGTCGGCTCCGCGCGCCGCCTCGGCGCTAATTTCCACACCGTGAACATCGAAACCCCGGTCGGCGAGCGGCCCCAGCACCACTCCGCGCCCGCAGCCAACATCGAGAATCCGTCCACCGGCGGGGAGACCCTGGGAGAGAAAAGAGATGTGGCGCTCGGCGATCGCTCGCACGACTCGCTCCACCATTGGCTGGAATTTCGTCCCCGGCTCTCCGTAGTAGGCGTCGGGGTAGAGGGCAGCGAGATCTTCGTCGCTAGGCAGCGGATTCATCCGACCGAGTCCGCAACCCGTGCACTCCACCACAGAGCCTGCAAATTGCTCGATTTCGAAACGTCGCAACGCAGTCCCTCCGGAACAGATCGGACAAGCAGACACCGGTTCGGGTACCCGATTCTCCACCGCCCGGACCGCATGCTGATACAGGGCGGCCGCGCCGGAAGCAGGGAATTTTCTCGCCATTGGATTGCCCGATCGTGCGGTTGCAGCCGCGTGAGGTCAAGGGTCGCCGAAGCATGCGGAGCCCAAAGTCGGTGAGCGAATCCGCGAGCCGACGCACGCTGCTGGGCGGCTTCCTGATCTTGTGCGCGTTCGCTCTCTTCATCGCCGGAAGAGATATCGAACGGCCGGGTCTGTACTACGACGAGGTCATCCAGGCAGAATCAGCCGTTCGCTTCCTACAGGCGGACCCTGCGCCGCATCAGATACCGGGCGCCGTCCACGTTCGACTATTCGGGCGTTGGCTTCCCGTCATGACCCAACCCTACATGGGCGCGTTGAAGAGCCAGCTCTTGATCCCCGCCTTCGCAGTCTTTGGGTCGGGGGCGGGCACGCTTCGCCTCACAACGCTGGGCTGGAGCCTCGTTGGTCTGCTGTTTCTGATGTTGTGGGCCAGGCGGGAGCTCGGGCTCTCAACCGCATTACTCGGAGGAGCGCTCGTAATCCTAGACCCGAGCCTGCTGCTGATCAGTCGACACGATTGGGGATCGGTGGCCATCGCCTTCGCTTGCCGCTGCGCGGGACTGTATTTTGCGTCGTCAGGCTGGCGCGCGAAGGAGACGTGGCGAGCGGCCCCGAGGCTTGCGGCGGCCGGACTCTTTCTCGGGCTGGGCGTCTACAACAAGATCGACTTCGCGCTGGTGCTGGTGTGCGGCGGCCTGGCGCTCTTCGCAGTCCGACCGGGGCTGGCACGGGAGCACGCGAGTACCCCGCGGTTTGTGGCGTTCCTGCTCGGTGGCCTGCTCGGCCTGGCGCCCTTGATCGGATGGCTCGGCTCGGCCGCCAGGGTGGCGCGCGGTGCGATCACGAAGCCGTTGTCTTGGGTGGATCTGCTCGAGAAGTGGAATACATGGGTGGCGACGCTGAACGGCTCTTACTTCCACAAACTCGTGCTGGCGGGTGGCAGCTTCGAGAACATGTACACGGCGGAACAGGGCGCGGCGACGTTCTTTCCCATGCTGTTCGGCGCGAGCGCATTCTGGCTCGCCCTCCAGTGGTGGAGGCAGCGCCGGCGCGGTGAATTCGACCCGGCGCGCGCCTTCGTACTGCTGCTTGCGCTGCTGATACCGCTTTCGGTCTTTCTCACGCCCCGCGCCGTTCGCGTCCACCACGCGCTGCTCGCGGCGCCTTTTCCCCAGTTGGTCGTCGCAATCGCGGTGATCGACCTCTGGCACACCCGCCGTCCCGCGGCCGTACGAATTGCCGCAGCCGCCATCGCTGGCGTCGCATTGCTCGGCAATCTCTGGGTGCTGGGCGAGACCCTGGAAACCCTCCGCATGACGGGGGGCAAGGGGCGCTGGTCCGACGCGATCGTCAGCTTCGCACCCGAGCTACAGGATCGCGTCGCGGTGAATCTCGATTGGGGGCTCTATCTGCCCCTGCGTTTCGCCAACCGCGAGCTGGCGACGGTCGAGCCTTTCTGGAGACTGCGAGAGCAGATGCAGCGCGGCCGTTCCTGGATCTTCGACGGGACCTCCGATCACGTCTATCTGTTCTTGATCGGAAAGCATGCGGTATTCGGTTACGGTGAAGCGCTGCTCGACGCAGCGCGCCGGCTGCCGACTGAGCGCGTGTCGATTCGACATCACAGCGACCGCAGCGGTGACCCGGCATTCGTTTCGCTCCGATTCGCGACTCCCCATCGCCTCGTCTACGATGGAACCTTCGAAGTGAAGTTCGCCGGCCAGCCGGTGAACTCGGATGCGGCAAGGGAGTAGCCACGGGGCGGTTGCGCCAACAGCAGCCCAGCAGCGAATTGCTGCAGCTGTTCGGGCTATGCGGTTTCGCCGCAGCGGCTCCCATCTTCGATCTCCTGGCGCGCAACCCCGAGATCCTGATCGCCCATCACGCGACTTCGGCCGAGATCACCTGGCTCGCAATCGGCTTGCTCACGCTTCCCCCGCTGCTCGGCTGGGGGCTCGAATTCGCCACCGGCAGGCTGAATGCGCGAGCTCGAGGCAGACTTCATTGGCTGCTGATCGGAGCGCTTGCCTCCCTGAGCGTGTTGCCACCGCTGGAGCGTGTGCTGTCGCCCCCGATCAGCGTGGCGCTCACACTGGTGGCAGCATTGGGGCTGCTGACGGCGCTGGCGGGTGCCCGGATAGCGCTGGCACGCTCGCTGCTGAGCACCCTGGCCGTGGGGCCCATGATCTTCGCGGCGGTCTTTCTGTCGAGCGATTCGATTGCCCGAGTGCGCGCCGCCAGCGGATGGTCGCTGCCCGACTACGGCAGGGTGGCGGCGGATACGCCGTTGATCGTCGTGGTTTTCGACGCGTTTCCACTCGTTACGCTGCTCGACGCCCACGAGTCGATCGATGCCGAGCGGTTTCCCAACTTCGCCGCCCTGGCAGAGACATCTACCTGGTTCCGCAACACCACGGCGGCCTCCGACGTCACCCAGTACGCGGTACCGGCGATCTTGACTGGACGCCGTCCGGACCCTTCTCGACTTCCGGTCATCGCGGATCACCCCGAGAACCTGTTCAGCTGGCTGCGCGGCAGCTACTCGATGCTGGTTCACGAGCCCAGGACGATGCTGATGCCGACCGAGAAGAATCTACCGACGGGCCCCAACGCATCGCCCCGCAGTGCTTTGCTCGCGGACCTGGCCATTCTCTACGCACACCTGATCACGCCGACCCAGTGGAAAGCTCGGCTCCCATCGGTCGGCGAAGATTGGAAGAACTTCGGCCGCTGGCTGCCGAAAGACGCATCGAAGTTGGCTCGCGGAGGCGACTACGGGCATCGTCCGGCACAATTCCGGAGCTTCAACGAGGCCGTCGAGCCCTGCGCGCGCTCGTGCCTGAGCTTTCTTCACATCGTCTTTCCTCACACGCCGTGGTCTCACCTCCCATCCGGCCAGGCCTACCCCTCCCGACCGGTTCCCGGCATCGACGAGGGGCGCTGGCAATCCGAGGCGTGGTGGGTCGTCCAGGGCTACCAGCGCCACCTCTTCCAGGCGGTCGCGGCCGACGCTCTGCTCGGCGAGCTGCTCGAGACGTTGCGGCGCAAGCGGCTGTTCGGCCGCTCGCTGATCGTAGTCACGGCCGATCACGGATCCTCCTACTGGCCCAACCAGAATCGCCGTCTGCTCGAGAGCCACGAGCACCCCGAAGACATCCTGCGGGTACCCCTGTTCGTCAAGACGCCCCACCAACGCCGAGCGGACGTCGACGATCGCCGGGCCGAAACCATCGATGTGTTGCCCACGATCGCCGACGCACTCGGCGTCGAGCTGCCGTGGTCCGCGGACGGCACGTCGCTGCTCTCGGCTGATTTCCCCAATCGGGATGAGCGAGTCGCCTACACGAACGAGGGCCAACCGCTGCGTTTCGCGGGAGACCTACCGATTCGCGACAGCCTCGATCGCAAGCTCTCGATCTTCGGACCGGGCGTTCGGGGGCTCTACACCTTCGGACCCTATGCCGCACTCCTGGGGCGGCCCGCTTCGGATCGAATCGGGCCAGCGGCGGCTCCGTGTCGCCTCCAGCTGGCGAGCGAGCTGTTCGCCGATGGCCCGGGACAACGTCCCGTCCGAATCCTGGGGCTGTTGCGCTGCGAGGAGCGGCCCGCGCCAAGGCCCCAGCTGGCGATTGCCGTCGCCGGTGTCGTCGAGGCCGTGGCACCGGCATTCGAAACGACCGAAGGAGACTGGTTGGTGTCGGCATTTCTCCCAGAAGAGGCGCTCGGAGAACGAGTCGAGCTCGAGTCGTTCCTGGTTGGGGGACCACCCGAGAGGCCAGAGCTCTCCCCGGTTCCCCTCGCGCTCGAGCCGGTCTGGAAGGAAATCGCGGCAAGCGAGCTGCGCGACCCGAGCCCGTCGGATTGAAATTGCGCCGCCTCGCACAGGGCCGGTTCGCCACCGGGTTCGACGCTGCCGATACGGCACCGCGTTCCGCCGCCCTATCATCAGGGACCAACCCAGACTCATCAGGAACCAACCGAGACTCAGGTACCGACCGGAAGCATCAAGAAACGTCGAAGAGATTGGGAAGCTTGGAGCCACCGGGCGGAAGCCGTCCGGTCACGCCTCGCTGACGAGGATCCGGATCGTCCAATGAGCGAGCAGGAGCGACACGAATGGATTGCCATCGCGCTCGTTCTGGGCGCGGCCGTCCTGGCGGCGGACCTCGTCTTCTATAGCCACACGCTCGAGGACGCTTTCATCACCTTTCGCTATTCCCAGCACCTGGCGGACGGTCGTGGCCTCGGTGCGTGGAATCCCTTCGGAGAACGGGTCGAGGGCTACACCTCGACTCTCTGGATGATCTGGCTCGCCGTCGCGCCTCTGTTCGACCTTCGGATCGAGACGCTGGCGAAGTGGACGGGCGTTGCTTCACAGCTCGGGCTCTGTCTACTGCTTCTGGGCTTCCCATCACTACGGCGTGCCGAGTTGGCCGGCAAGGACAGCTTGCTCGGCGCCGAGGCCGACGTCTTCCGGCTCGCCGCGCTGATCCTGGGCCTGTATCTACCCGCCTGCTGGTACGCCGTTTCGGGTATGGAGGTCATGAGCTTCGCGCTGCTCGTGGGCTTGGCGCTGCTGCTTCCGGCATGCACGCGCAGCGTCTCTGCGATCGCGGGCGTCTTTGCAGCGCTGGTACTGATGCGACCCGAGGGCGCGCTGATCGGAACTTGGTTGGCGGGCTTCCACTCGCAGAGGATCTGGCGTGAGCAACTGCCGCGGGGGGCAGCGATCGCGGCGTCGGGCGCCACGCTCGTCGCGATCCTAACGCTAACCGGCCTGCGAATGGTGGTATTCGGCGAACCGTTGCCGAACACCTACTTCGCCAAGGTCGTGGGAAGCGAGGCGCTCCACAGAAGTCTCGGCGCGAGCTACCTGAGTAGCTGGGGCGGCCACCACATCGCGTGGCTCGCAGCGGCGGTTGCCGCACTCGGCAGCTTCTCGATCTCGATTCGTCGCAGCGGTCTGGCGGCGAATGCGGGGATGGCTTCGATCCTCGGCCTTACGTTCGTCTACGGGGGGTACGTCTGGTTCGTCGGTGGAGACAACCCGACTGCGTTTCCCTACTGGCGCCAGCTGATTCACCTGGCACCGCTGCTGGCCATCGTATTCGCAACGGGAATCGCGGCGATCAGCCAGCGGCGATCGGTTCGAGTTCTGCTCGTGGCCCTTCTCGTCGTCAGCGTGAACTACCAGCTCCTGGGCGCCCACCAGGGCAGGATGCGTCTCGAGATTCGAGAGTCACTGGAGAACCCGCACCGCTTGGACCACCAGCCCTACAACCGACAGTACCTCTGGCTTTCCGAGATCTCGCAGCCGGATTCCACGATCGCCAGCGCTGCCGCCGGTGAGCTGCCCTTCGTCGTCGATGCCGTCCACATCGACATGTTGGGTCTCAACGATCGCGACATCGCTCACCACGGGCGATTCGATCCGAACGGTCCCGTCGATTCCAAGAGCGACGTCGATTCCGTGATGAGACGAAGGCCAGACATCATTCAATCCACCCTCAGCCCCGATCGCTTCGAGAGGGTTTCGCCGCGGCCGGGCTGGATCTGGCATCGCGCGGCGATGGCCTCCGCCATGCTGAACCACCCCATCTTCAGGAGCGAGTACCTGTTCCTGCGCAACGCACCCTACGAGTTTCGCGACAGAGCGCTCTTCCTGCGCCGCGACTTCTGGGAGGACCACCCGCTGCGTGACTCGCTCGATTGCATCCCGGTCACCGAGACCGCGATGTACCCGCGAGCGCCGGCGGACTGATCGGCGGCAACGTCCGTCCTTCAGCGCGGGCCGGCCCCGGCCTTGCCCCACACGTAGCGGGCGGCTCCGCCCAGCAGGAAAGCGGTCTCCCCAACGGTTTCGAACCCGGCTTCGCCCAGATCCACGTGAAGCTCGGACAGGTCGGGAAGACCGTAGAGGTCGCTGTGAGCGCGCAGGTAGAGATCGAACGCGGCGGTCGTGGCCGTGAGGCCAGTGATGCGGGCGGCGGAGCGGTCCGAGATGACCGGTAGCTGGATGGCGAGCACGCCGCCCGAGACTAGATGCGAGTGGATGCGCCGAAAGAGGGCATCGCGGTCGTTGGGCGCGAAGTAGTGGAGATTGTTGTTGAGCAGGATCAAATCGAAAGAGCCGTCGTCCAGGGTGAGACTCATGAACTCTCCCACCCTCACCTCGGCGCGTCGCTGGAGATCTGCGTCCAGCAGATTCCGCGTAGCAACCCTTGCGACGTCGCGGTCCTGCTCGATCCCGAGGCCGTGGGCATCCCGATAGCGCAGCAACAGGCCGCAGAGATAGGTGCCATAGCCACATCCGATGTCGAGGACTCGCTTGGCGCGACGGACGCCCGGTACGCGGATCAGCGCTTCGAGCGCCGGCCTCTCGACCCATCGCGCAACTTCGGCGGCACGCCGGGCTTGGGGCGATGCACTGAACTCAGGCCTTTCGGAGCCGCGCAGCAGCGAGGGCATCTGCTCGAAGACGGGTCCGTAGCTCTCGACGGCCTGATCGAGCCGAGCGATCAAGGGGGCAGCCTCGGGCGACTCGACGAGCCAGCGTGCGAGGCCGTCCACCACGAAGGCGCGATCTCGTTCACGTGCCATGCGGATCAAGCCCTGGGTCTGTGCAGCGCGAAGCCATGCCTGGAGCAGATCCGGCGCCAGCTGGGAATCCTGGGCGAGCTGAACAGCGGTCTTCGGCCGACGGAGTGACTCGAACAGACCCAGGTGCAAGCCCGTTCGCAGCAGGTGAACTCGCGTGTAGGACGCCAGCATCTGCGAGAAGTTCCTGAAGTGCCACTGCGACGGAAGTCGGGTCATCCCAACTCGAGATTGGCGAAGCGGACCATCACGGTCTTCAACCCCGCACGATCGAAGCGAATCCGAAGCTTCTGGCCGGGCCCCGAGCCGACGATTCCCTCGATGGTTCCCAATCCGAACACGGGGTGTCGCACCTGGAGTCCGACCGCGAGTGGGGAATCGGCTGGCTGGCTCTGGTCATAGGAGTAGTCGAGGGACGGTCCGGCGGCGAAGTCCGAAGCCCCCTCGGCGATCGCCGCATCCGGAATCTCGCTCAAGAAGCGCGAGGGGGGAGCAGCAGAAGTCGAGCCGAAGCGACGCCGCTCCGCTGCACAAGTCAGCGTGAGCTCCTCCATCGCGCGCGTCATGCCGACGTAACAAAGCCGACGCTCTTCCTCCACGCCCGTTTCGTCGCGCGCCGACGCCGCGTGGGGGAACACGCCCTCTTCCATCCCAACCAGGAATACGATCGGAAACTCGAGACCCTTCGCGGAGTGTGCGGTCATGAGTGATACGCATTCGTCTCGACGGTCGTAGCTGTCCAGGTCCGACACCAGGGCCACCTGGTCGACGAAGCGTTCCAGCGGCGATCGTTCGTCTTCCACGTCTGTGCGCTCGAAATCCTCGGCGGCCGTGAGGAGCTCACGCAGGTTCTCGAGGCGAGTCTCCGCCTCCAGAGTGTCCTCCTTCTCAAACGCGGCGGCGTAACCCGTTCGGTCGAGCAGCACGGTAAGGGCCTCCGCGGGCGACCGGTCCGAGACCTCCTCACGCAACGAGTCGAGCAGCGCGAGAAAGGGCATCAATTTCGGCGGCACCCGCCCGGGCTCTTCGCCGCGGGCGACCATCCCGATCGCTGCCACCCACGAGACGTTCCGTTCCGCCGCAATCCTCTCCGCGCGATCGATCGTGGTCTTGCCGATCCCTCGGGCGGGCTTGTTGATGATCCGACGCAGCGACGCTCCGTCAACCGGATTGATCAGAAGCCGCAGGTACGCGAGAGCGTCCTTGATTTCTGCGCGGTCGTAGAAGCGCACCCCTCCGACCACGATGTAGGGCATGTCGTACTTGAGGAGCTCCTCCTCGAACAGCCGGGACTGGTAGTTGGTCCGATAGAAGATCGCGCACTCGCCACCTCTTCGGCCCTGCTCTCGTACCGCAGCGAGAAGCTGACGGACCACGTAGTCTGCCTCGTCCCTGTCATTTCGGGCGCGGTAGACCTGAATCAACTCACCGCCCTCGCGTTCGGTGAAGAGAGTCTTGTGCTTGCGGTCGATGTTGTTGGCAACGACTCCGCTGGCGCCGTCGAGAATTGGCTGGGTGGAACGGTAGTTACGCTCGAGCTTGACGATCTGCGCTTCCGGATAATCGCGCTCGAACTCCATGATGTTTCGGAGGTCCGCACCCCTCCAGGCATAGATCGACTGATCCGGATCTCCGACCACGCAGAGGTTTCGATGTTGCCGCGAAACCTGCTGAACGAGCTCGTATTGAACCCGGTTGGTGTCCTGATATTCGTCGACCACTACGTACTGCCAGCGGCGTTGGTAGTGGGCCAGCACGTCCTCGAATCGGTTGAACAGCTCGGTCGTACGAAGCAGCAAGTCGCCGAAGTCGAGGGCGTTGCTGTCGACGAGCAGGCGCTGGTAGGTCGCGTAGACCTCGGCCACCTGCTCGGAATCCAGGTCTTCGGCTTGGTGCGACGCCGCTGCGGGGTCCAGGCCGTCGTTCTTCCAGCGGTCGATGCGCCACTGGTGCCGCTTGGCCTCGGAGACCTGGGAATCGAGCCCCAGGCGCTTGAGTGCTTCGCGAATGGCCGAGCGGGTGTCGCTCTCGTCGTAGATCACGAAACCGCGCGAATACCCGAGGTGGGAGATGTCGCGGCGCAGGATCCGAACGCACGCCGAGTGGAAGGTTGTAATCCACAGGTCTGCAGGTGACAGGCCGAGCAGCTTTTCCACGCGCTCGCGCATCTCTCCAGCGGCTTTGTTGGTGAAGGTCACCGCCAGGATGTTCTCGGGCGGAATTCCACAGACCCCCACCAGGTATGCGATGCGGTGGGTCAGAACCCGCGTTTTGCCGCTGCCCGCGCCGGCCAGCACCAGGAGAGGGCCTTCGGTCGCCTCGACGGCTGCGCGCTGTTGGGGATTCAGAGAGCTGAGAATCGACTCTGCTTGCAAGTGGGCGGTCTCCGAGAGGAGCGACGGGATTGGAGGGAGGGCAGGCGCAGGGTAATCGACCGCCGCGGCCGACTCAACGGGAGCCAGGCGCCGAGCTACTCGACCGTGACGCTCTTCGCGAGATTGCGCGGTTGATCGACGTCTGTGCCCTTCAAGACGGCGACGTGGTATGCGAGCAACTGGAGGGGCACGACCGCGAGCAGGGGTGTCAGGTATTCGCCGAGATCGGGAATCCGGATCACTTCGTTGGCCTTGGCCGCGATCTCCTCGTCGCCTTCCGTCGCGATGGCGATCACCACGCCGTCGCGCGCGCGGACCTGCTCGAGATTGGAAATGACCTTCTCGTAGAGCGGCCCGCGGTTCGCGATCACGACGACGGGCATGTTCTCGTCGACCAATGCGATCGGCCCGTGCTTCATTTCACCGGCCGCGTAGCCCTCGGCGTGGATATAGGAGATCTCCTTGAGCTTCAGGGCTCCCTCCAGCGCGATCGGATACATGATTCCGCGCCCGAGAAAGAGGAAGTTCGTGGAGTGGAAGAAGCGCTGCGCGACTCGGCGCACCTCGCCATCGAGCGCCAGCGTGCTCTCGATCAGGCGCGGTAGTCGCATCAGGTCGTGGATGTGCGCGCGGGCTTGCTCGCGGTCGACTCTTCCGCGCGCGATCCCCAGCTTGAGAGCCAGGAGGTAGTGGCCGATGACCTGCGTCGCAAAGGCCTTGGTCGAAGCCACGCCAATTTCCGGGCCGGCGTGGGTGTAGAGGACGTCATCGCTCTCCCGTGCGATCGTCGACTCCCGCGTGTTGCAGATCGAAATCGCGCGGGCACCGCGCTCCTTGCCCTCTCTCAGTGCCGCCAGGGTGTCCGCCGTCTCGCCGGACTGCGAGACAGGAACGAGCAGGCAACCCGGGCCCAGCGCCGGTTGGCGGTAGCGAAACTCGCTGGCCAGGTCGACTTCGGTAGGGATTCCGGCGAGCTGTTCGTAGAGGTACTTCCCGACCATGCAGGAGTAATACGCGGTCCCGCAGGCCACCAGATAGATCCGCTCGATTCCCTGTGCTCCGCTCTCCACGTCGATGCCATCGAGGTCGACCTCGACATTCTGCTCGTGCACCCGCGTACCGATTGTGTCCATCACGGCCCGGGGCTGCTCGAATATCTCCTTCTGCATGAATCGGTCGTAGCCGCCTTTTTCCGCGGAAACCGGATCCCACTGAATCGCCATCGGATCGCGATCCACGAGGTTCCCGGCCGAATCCACCAGAACGACCCCGTCTTCGGACAGCACCGCGAACTCTCCGTCGTGCAGGGAAATCATCTCTCGCGTGTAGGGGAGAATGGCCGGAATATCGCTGGCGAGAAACGACTGCTTCTCGCCGAGGCCGAGAACGATGGGGCTGCCCCCGTTCTTGGCCGCGACGATGAGACTTGGATCTCTCTGGCTGAGAGCGCCGAACGCATAGGACCCAGTGAGTCGGGAGCAGGCGGCTCGCACCGCCGACAGGAGGTCGGCTCCTTCACTCTCGTTCTGGTCGATCAAGTGCGCGATCAGCTCTGTATCCGTATCCGATTCCATGGTGTGGCCGGCGGCTTCGAGCTCGCCACGCAACTGCTGGTAGTTCTCGATGATCCCGTTGTGAACGATCACAACCGAGCCGGCGCGATGAGGGTGCGCGTTCCTCTCGGACGGTTTTCCGTGGGTCGCCCAGCGGGTGTGGCCGATTCCGGTGCGGCCCAACATGGGCTTGTCGCGCAGAGCGCTTTCGAGATTTGCGAGCTTGCCGATCGCCCTGCGCACCTCGATGGCGCCCTCGTCGAAGATCGCCAACCCGGCGGAGTCGTAGCCGCGGTACTCGAGCCTGCGTAGACCATCCATCAGCACATCCATGGCCCGGTGCTCTCGGCCCACATAACCCACGATTCCGCACATGCTGCTCTCCTCACGGGGGGTGAGAAAGCGACCCTAATCCGAATGATCGCCGCGATCTGTTTTCTGCTGGCGCTTGGCCGCCCAGCCCTTGACGTTTCGATGCCTCGCCCGTTCCACGGCCAGCGCCTCATCCGGCACTTCTCGGCCAATCGTCGATCCCGCTGCCACTGCGGCGTTCTTGCCGATGGTGACCGGCGCGATCAAGTTGGCGTTGCAGCCGATGTTGGCGCCTTCGCCAACGGTGGTCCGGTTTTTCGCGCGCCAGTCGAAATTGACGGTGATGGCGCCACAACCGAAGCTCGCACCAGCGCCTACATCTGCGTCACCGATGTAGGAGAGGTGATCTGCTTTGACACCTTCACCGAGCACGCTGTTCTTGACCTCGACGAAGTTGCCAATTCGCACACCTCGGCCCAGCTGCGTCTCGGGCCGCAGGTGGGCGCAGGGCCCCATGACTACGTCGTCGCCGACGCGGCTCGACTCGATCACACAGCCGGCCTTCAGATGCACGCCGCTCCCGATTCGGCTGTCACCCTGGATGGTGCAGCCCGGCTCGATCCGCGTGTCCACCCCGATTTCGACATCCGCGTCGATGTAGGTCGCCGACGGGTCCACGATAGTCACCCCATCGAGCATCAACTGGTTCAGCTTGCGACGACGCGCCACCGTTTCCGCCGCCGCGAGGTCAACGCGGGTGTTGACGCCGATCGCATCCTCCGAGTCTTCCAGCTGCAACGCTTCGAGACGGCGTCCGTCGCGCACCGTCATGCCCACCAGATCTGTCAGGTAGATTTCGCCCTGCTCGTTTCGATCACCGACCTGGGCCAAGGCCTTCCAAAGCCACTCTGCCGATAGGAGGTAGACACCCGTGTTCCGCTCGCGGATCGCGAGCTGCTCCTCGTTCGCGTCCGGAGCCTCGACCACGCACTCGACTCCGCCCGACTCTCCGCGAATCACGATTCCCGGTACCGCCACCTCGGCGGTCAGCATCACGAGTTCGGCGCCCGTCTCGGCCTTGTGCGCCACCATCTGGCGCAAGGTCTCCGGGCGCACCAACGGGGTATCGCCGTAGAGAATGAGCACGTCGCCTGCGTGGCCCCCAAGGCTTTCCTGTGCCTGGAGAACCGCGTGGCCGGTTCCCCGCTGCTCGCGCTGTTCCACGAACGAGGCTCTCCCCTCGAAGGCCTGTTTCACCCGCGCGGCGTCTTGCCCCACGACCACCGTAATCCGTCCGGGCTTCAGCGCCTCCGCGGCGGCCAGCGGATAGGCCAGCATCGGGCGGCCAGCGATCGGGTGCAGCACCTTCGCGAGCCGTGACTTCATCCGAGTGCCTCGACCCGCGGCGAGGACCACAACGGCAAGATCCGTGTGTTGGGCGCCCATCCAACTCCTTCCAACTCTTCCTTCGGCGCTTCGCAGGCGCGCTTCAAGCGGATCGCAAAGATTCGTGGCCAGAGCACCGCACTCGCGCCGGGAGGAGTCAGATTACTCCGCTCCTCGGGCGCCCGGTAGCGACATTTCCCCTGGGGGAGCCCTCGAGATCTTGCGGTCCGTCGACCCCCTCTCCTAGATTGAACCTGGGCCGACGGCCCATAGAAGGGGAGCCCAATCCACATTTTCGGCAACACCCGCGGCCTCAAAGCCAGCCAGGTCAAACGGCTGCAGCGGCTTGCCCGACGTCGGGTCCCGGTGGATCGGGTGGTCAGCCAAGAGCTGACGCGCGAGCTGACCGAGATCAGCTTCGAAATCGCACGCCAAGTGGGTGTGCTCGTGGATCGCCGCGGTGCGGTAACCCACGTGATGTGCGGATCCGCGGCCTCGATCTCACTCCCCGACTGGGGGCGGCTGCGGGCAGGCCGGACACGTCTTCGGGGTTTGCGCTGTATCCATACGCACCTTCGGGACGAGGGACTGGATCGCGACGACCTGACGGACCTGGCCCTGCTTCGCCTCGACGCCATGGTCGCAGTGACGATGGATGCAGAGGGTCGACCCAGGCTCGCCCACGTCGCTTCGCTGCGGCCAACCACCGGCGCCGACAGTCCGGTGGAGCTATTGGACCCGGCGCCGCCCGCCAACCTCGATTTCGACTTTCGGAGCTGGATTCGGGACATCGAAGCTGAGTTCGGGAAAACCGATCTCACTCGCGAGATTGCGGGGGCCGAGGGAGCCATTCTGGTGTCCGTGTCGGCTGGGCGATCTCCCGGTGACATCGAGGCGCGACTTCAGGAGTTGATGGAGCTGTCTCAAACCGCGGGTGTCGAGGTCATCGACAAACTCACCCAGCACCGGCCCCGCGTCGATTCCAGATACCTGATCGGTCCCGGCAAGCTCCAGGAACTGGTGATCCGTGCCCTGCAGAGCGGTGTCGATCTGGTCATCTTCGACCAGAATCTAACCCCCACCCAGGCGCGAAACCTGGCCGAGCGCCTCGATCTGCGCGTGATCGATCGGACCCAGCTGATCCTCGACATCTTCGCGCAGCACGCGGTCAGTCGGGACGGCAAACTCCAAGTCGAACTCGCCCAGCTACGCTATCGGCTGCCGCGCCTGGCTCAGCGTACCGACGTCTCGCTGTCACGCCTGGCGGGCGGCATCGGCGGGCGCGGCCCTGGCGAAACGAAGCTGGAGGTCGATCGACGCCGGGTGCGAGAGCGCATCGCCCGGCTCGAGCGCGAGCTCAAGAAGCTGCGCAGCCAGCGTCAATCGCGAAGAGGGCGTCGCTCTCGGCGCGGCGTGCCGGTGTTGTCGATTGTTGGCTACACGAACGCCGGCAAGAGCACGCTGCTCCACGCCCTGACCCGGACCGACGTGCACATGGCCAATACCCTGTTCGCGACGCTGGACCCGACCTCCCGCCGGCTGCGTTTTCCGCGCGACCGGGAGGTGATCATCACCGACACGGTCGGCTTCATTCGGGATCTGCCGGAAGATCTGGTCGCCGCCTTTCAGGCCACCCTTGAAGAACTGGTGGACGCGGATCTACTACTCCACGTGGTCGACGTGGCTACCCCAGAACCCGAGCGGCGCATCGCAGCTGTTCGAGAGGTTCTCGACCAGATCGGGATCGACGACACGCTCGAACTGATGGTCTTCAATCAGATCGATCGAGTCGAAAATGGAACGGCCAACGCCATGATCGCGCGTTACGGCGGCATAGCGATCTCGGCACTCACGGGTGCTGGACTGTCTGAGCTCGTGGCACGTGCCGACGAGCTGTTGCGGGTCGATAAAACATTCCGGATCGACGCGGCTGGCGAGCCGAGGCTCGCCACCGAGCTGACCGCCAAGGGGATTTGAGCCATGACATTGAGGGCCAAGATCACTGGCACGGGGATGTACGTTCCGGATCGCGTGGTGACCAACGACGACCTCGCGAAACTGATGGACACCAGCGACGAGTGGATCAGGAAGCGAACGGGAATCGAACAGAGGCGATATATTTCCGAAGGGCAGCAGCCCTCCGATCTCGCTCGCGAGGCATCCGAGCGAGCGCTCGCGGCTGCGAATCTGAGCGCCGGCGAACTCGACTGCATCGTCCTGGCGACCCTCTCCCCCGAAGCAGATTTCCCAGGGACTTCGTTCTTCTTGCAAGAGCAGCTCGGGCTCTCGGACACCCCCTGCTTCGACCTACGCGCCCAATGCAGCGGTTTCATCTACAGCCTCTCCGTAGCGAACAGCTTCATCCGCTCCGGAATGTACCGCCGCGTGCTCGTGGTCGGCTGCGAGGTGCACTCGACGGGGATCGACCTCACCGATACCGGGCGCGACGTCTCAGTGATCTTCGGAGATGGCGCGGGTGCCGTCGTGTTGGAAGCGAACGAGGCGGAAGATGATGCGGCCGGGTTGGTCGAGGTTCGGCTCCACGCGGAGGGGCAATTCGCCAAGCGCCTCTGGGTCGAGGCACCAGGCTCGGGCTTCACGCCAACCCGGTTGAATCACGAGCTGCTCGATCAGCGCCGGCACTTCCCCTACATGGAGGGCCGGTTCGTATTCAAGCACGCGGTGACGCGCATGCCCCAGGTGCTCCTCGAGACGCTCAACGCGGCCAGCGTCAAGCTGGAGGATGTGGACGTCTTCCTCTTCCATCAGGCCAACCTGCGAATCAACGAGTACGTGATGAACCAGCTGAACATCGAGCCGAGCCGCTGCCTCAACAACATCCAGCGCTACGGCAACTGCTCGGCCGCATCGATCCCCATGCTGCTAGACGAGGCGGTTCGGGGGGGCCAGCTCCAGCCCGGTGGGATCGTGTCGATGACGGCATTCGGATCCGGCTTCTCGTGGGCCAGCGCCGTCGCTCGTTGGTAACGACGGCAGACCACTCGGCGGCTGCGACCGCGGATCGAGCGGGCCCGGATGCGGGGCCAGGAAGTCACCGGGGCCGGATCTCCAGTCTATGCCGCACTGCGTCTAAGTGATTGGCTTCGAGACTGCAGGCGGTTATCATAAACGATTGCTTTATATAGCCTTTTCTTGTAAATCGAAGATTCGATTGACGCGATAACGCAGCGTGTTATCCTGACGTTCGTTCCCGAGCCCCGCGCGTGGCGCGAGCGGCCCCCAGCCAGGAGATCAGCCATGTCAGAACAAGTCAGCCTCGTTCAAGAAGGTGTCGATCGCCTCAACGAAGCGTTCCAATCGATCGACGACGAATTCCAGCGAGTCCAGAAGCAGCTGAACACGCGCCGCAGATCCTTCGAGAAGCAGCTGACCAACCGTCGCAAGAAGGCGGAGAAGCGCACCCGCAAGCAGCTGAATCGATTCCAGTCGGAGCTCAAGAGCACCCCGATCTACAAGCGCGCCGAGTCGTTCCGAAAGGACACGACGAAGCAGATCGAGTCGGGCGTGGACTCCCTCCTCGGTCTGTTGCAGATCGCCTCCAGGGGGGATCTCCAGCGAATCGACAGGAAGCTGACGACGCTCGGTCGGCGCCTGAAGGAGATCGAGAAGGCTGGCAAGGGCAACGGAGCGGACGCTTCGCCGACCCTCTAGCCAGCTGCGCTACAGACACTTTCTTGTGTCTGTCCAGCCACGATGGAACGCGCCCCGCAGGCGATCAAGGCCGCGGGGCGCGTGATTCCGCTGCAGAGCCCCTGGAAGAACCGTCCCGCCCCCCGGCGTTCGGCTAAGCTGAGGGTTCGAACCTCGGGAGGGCCCGTGGCCGATTTCGCCGGTGTTGATTTCCTGCGCTTCGATGAAATGCTCTCCGATGAGGAATGCGTCGCACGCGATACGGTCCGCGAGTTCGTCTCCAAGGAATTCCTTCCCGTCCTGCAGGAACACATCCGCCAGGACGGCTCTTTCCCGATGCAGCTGGTGCCGAAGCTCGGAGAGCTCGGGCTCTTCGGTGCCAACCTGCACGGGTACGGCTGCGCGGGCATGAACAACGTGGCCTACGGCGTGGTGCTGCAGGAACTCGAACGAGGCGACTCCGGTCTGCGTTCATTCGCTTCCGTGCAAGGCTCTCTGTGCATGTATCCGATCTACACCTACGGTTCGGAGGATCAGAAGGAGCGTTGGTTGCCGGGGATGGCGGAGGGAAGCGAGATCGGCTGCTTCGGCCTGACCGAGCCCGATTTCGGCAGTCATGTGGGCGGCATGCTCACCCGGGCCGAGCGCCGGGGCGGTGGCTGGATCCTCAACGGGACCAAGCGCTGGATCACCAACGGGTCGATCGCTTCGGTGGCGGTGATCTGGGCGAAGACCGAGGACGGCGTGCGGGGGTTTCTGGTCGAAACGGACCGGCCCGGTTTCGAAGCCCGAGACATCAAGGGCAAGTTCTCGCTGCGCGGCTCCGTCACCTCGGAGCTGTTCTTGGCCGACGTGGAGGTTCCCGAGCAGAACCTGCTGCCAGGGGCGAAGGGCCTCGGCGGCCCGCTCGGCTGCCTCAACCAGGCTCGCTACGGCATTGCCTGGGGCGCCATCGGCGCGGCGATGGCCTGCTACGACGAGGCACTGCGTTACTGCAAGCAGCGCGATGTTCAGGGAGGACCGCTCGCCGGCAAGCAGCTCACCCAGGAAAAGCTCGTCTACATGCTCACCGAGATCACCAAAGCCCAGCTGCTGATCCTGCGGGTCGCCCGCCTCAAGGATGAGGGCAAGCTACACCATACGATGGTATCGATGGCCAAGCGCAACAACGTGGACGTCGCGTTGCAAATTGCGCGACTGGCGCGCGATCTGCTCGGGGCCAACGGAATCGTCGACGACTACCAGTCGATGCGGCACATGGTGAATCTGGAGACGGTCCGAACCTACGAGGGAACCCACGATATCCACACCTTGATCCTGGGCGAGCACATTACGGGGATGCGCGCGATTTAGGGGTTGCGGCTGGGTTCGCTGTGGTGTGCTGGGTCGGGTACGCGCACGAGCCGGCCCCGGTGTTTCCTTTTGCGCGCGAGCCGGCCCCGGGTGGAGACTGGTCGGAATGGCTCGCGTGTTCCTCGGTGGCCGTGTTGGGTGGGAGGGGAACACATCGGGCGGGGTCTCGGTGGTTGGTTTCCTCGCTCCGCTGAGTTCCTTCCAGCCTCCACCCGGGGCCGGATCGCGGTGCACCTTTCACCGAAATCGAGGTGGTCGCGGGTCCGGTTCGCGGTGGGCCTTTCGACGGAGTTGAGGGGGTGCGCCTTTTCCTAGGGCTGTTCCTGCATTGGTTGGTCGAGGTAGAAGATGTTTCCGTCGGGGTCTTGGAACATGGCCATGTAGCCGCCCCAGGGTTGTTTCGAGGGTTGCATGGTGAAGCTGACGCCTCGGCCGAGGAGGTCTTTGTGGGCGGCATCGACATCGTCGACCATCAGGCCGATACCCGTGTGGCGGCCGATCAACTCCACCTGCTCTTCCGTCTTGATGACGGCGAGCTGAGCCTGACCGGTGTCGAAAGACGCGTAGCCGAACTTCTCGTCGGCAAAGTTCAGGGGCAGGGCCAACACGTCCCGATAGAAGGCCACTGCGCGGTCGAAATCGCTGACGTTGACGTTGACGTAACCAAGTCGCATATCGATCTCCCATCTCGGCTCCCCCTCGCCGAGGCCTCCAACATGCCCGATCACGCGGGCAGGCGCTCAGAATTTCGGCCTTTCGGTTCCAAGGAACAACGCGGACGGCCGAACCAAGCCGCCATGGCAAATGAAAAACCGCGAGCCGGCGCGGGGTAGAGGCTGGAAGGAAATCAGCGGAGCGAGAAAATTCTGACCGTGACCCGCACCGCGAGCTCTACCCCCGCCAACCGAAGCGGCCACGCAGGTACACGCGAGCCATTCCGCCCAGCCTCTACCCCGCGCCGGCTCGCGCGCACTACCTCGATCCACAGCGCCCGAACGGCCAGATCGCCGCTACCGGGACTCACCACGCTTCAAGCTGGCGAGCGCCGCCGCAACGCTCCCTCCGCACTCATCCAGCAACCGAGCCGCCCGCTCCGCGTTCAGATCCGTCATCGACTCCAGAATGCCAATCGCTCGCTCGCGCAGCTTCAGCGAGCCGGGAACCATGTGCGTCATCAGGTTCCCCTCCACGTAGCCGAGCCGCACCATCACGGTGGTCGACAACAAGTGCAGGATCATCTTCTGTGCCAGTCCACCCTTCATGCGGGTCGACCCGGCGATCACCTCGGCGCCCGTGGACACTGCGATCGCAATCTCCGCTGCCTCGGCCAGCGGCGAGTGGGGATCGCAGGTCACCGCGATCGTACGAGCGCCCAGCTCGTGGGCCGTCTGCAGACATCCGAGTACAAACGGGGTGTGACCGCTCGCAGAGATCGCCACCACCGCATCGCCGGATCCGAGCCCCCGCTCCCGGAGCTCCCACGAGCCGGCCTCGTGATTGTCCTCGGCACCCTCCACGGCCCTCGACAGGGCGCGCGGGCCGCCAGCCATGATCGCCTGGACCCGGCTCGGCGCGATGCCGAAGGTGGGCGGAAGCTCCGCCGCGTCGAGCGTACCCATGCGCCCGCTGGTGCCCGCGCCCACATTGAACCAACGCCCGCCGCCACCGAGAGTGCATGCCAGCACATCGACGGCCTGCTCGACCTGCGGTAGCACTGCTCCCACAGCGGCTACGGCTTTGGCATCCTCGGTGTGGATCGCCGCCAGGATCTCGGCCGCGGTGCGGCGATCGAGATCGAGGGTGGCGTCCAGCACCGCCTCGGTAGGCCGTTGCGTTCCCATCCGCCAACGTTTCGGCCTTCGGTGCCGGTTCATGAACGGAACAGGACCAATTCTTGGGTGGAAATTGAGCTTCTTTGTCACGCAAAAGACCCTCGAACGCCTCGAATGGAGCCGCGTTCTGGCGATGCTCGCGGAGCACGCCCGCACCCCTGGCGGGCGCGCCCGCTGTGCGGCGGAAGACCCTGCGGGCCTGCCCGCGGGTGCAGCGTTGTTCGAGTCCACTCGGAGCGGCGTGCTCGAGCGGCTTGCCGAGACCGCCGAAGCGCGCAGGATCATCCGCACAGGCGACGTGCCGCCGCTGGCCGGTGCCGCCGAGCTCGACACCCCGTTGGCTCGAGCGCGCAAGGACGGGGTGCTGGGCCCCCGCGAGCTGCTCGAGCTAGGTGCGACGCTCGCTGCAATCCGCGCCACCCGGCGCTTTCTGGAAACTCGCCGTGAAGCCGCCCCGCAACTGGCCGAGTTAGCCGAGATGTTGGTAGAGCACGCCGAACTCGAGCGAAGTATCGACACCGCCCTCGAACCTTCCGGCGAGATTCGCGATAGCGCGTCTCCGGCACTCGCCGCGGCCCGCCGGGAATCGCATCGCCTGGCTTCTACGATTCAGGAGAAGGTGGGGCGCTACCTGCGCGATCCGGGAACAGCGGCCCACCTTTCAGACTCGTACTACACGGTGAGGAACGACCGCTACGTCCTGCCCGTTCGGGCGGACGCCCGCACGAACATTCGAGGCATCGTCCACGATTCGTCGAACTCAGGGCAGACCCTCTTCGTCGAGCCCGAGCCGCTGGTCGAGCTCAACAACGAACTCAAGCGCGCCGAGATCGCGATCGAGCACGAGACCCTGCGCATCTTGCGGGGCCTCTCACAACGGGCGAGATCCGCAGCGGACGAGATCGAGGCCAACCTCGCGACGCTCGAAATCATCGACCTCGCGTTTGCGCGCGGCGCTCTCGCCGAAGAGCTCGACGCCGTGGCGCCCGAAGTTCGGAACGAGGGAAGGCTGTCACTTCCTCTCCTCCGGCATCCACTGCTCCTCCCCGACGAGGCGGTTCCCAGCGACGTGCGGCTGGGCGAAAGCTACACGGCACTGATCTTGTCGGGGCCGAACGCCGGGGGCAAGACCGTAGCCCTCAAGTCGGTCGCGCTGGCCGCGCTCTTCGTGCGCGCCGGAATGCACGTTCCCTCCGGCCAGGGCTCTCGAATCGACATCTTCGACGAGGTATTGGCACACATCGGCGACGAACAGGATCTGAGCGCGAACCTCTCGACCTTTTCCGCCCAGATGTCGAACCTCGCCAAGATTGCGAATCGCGCGTCGGACGGATCGCTCGTAGTACTCGACGAGGTGGGCGTCGGCACGGATCCGGGGGAGGGTGCGGCACTGGCCCAGGCGGTTCTGGAGGCCTTGGCCGACCGCGGCGCGCGCGTCATTGCGACGACGCACTACAACCTGCTCAAGGAGATGGCCGAGGTCGACGACCGCTTCGCCAACGCGAGCGTAGAGTTCGACCCAGACACCCTGCAGCCCACCTATCGGCTGCACATGGGGCTACCCGGCGTCTCGTCGGCCACAGCCGTGGCCGCGCGGATGGGGCTCGCTCCCGAAGTGATCGCACGGGCCAACGAGCTGCTCGACCGAGAAGACCGCCAGCTGGACCGCGTACTGTCCGAGCTCTCGGCCAGTCGCTCGGCGCTCGAGTCGGAGCAACGCGAGATCGCCCGGGTGAGACTGGAAACCGAGGCAGTCCGCACCGAGCACCGCCAGAAGCTGGAGAAGCTCCTGACGCGGCGCGACAAGCTGTTTCGCACCATGCGAGAGGACCTCGAGAAGTCGTTTCGAGAGGCCCACGAGCGCGTTGCCCAGGTCATCCGAGACCTTCAGCGTGGCGGCACCGCGGGAGACGCCGCCGACGCGCGGCGGAACCTGCAGTCGATCGCGAGTGACACCGAATCGGCACAGCGGGAGGCGGGGCTGGAAGCTCACGCCGGTGATTCACTCAACCCGATCGACTGGAGTCGAGCTTCTCCGGGCGACCCCGTCCAGATCGACGGGGGCACGAATGGCGTCTTGATCGCCCTGCCCGATTCGCGCGGCCGGGTCTCTGTGCGGCTCGGCAGCGCGCGGGTCTCTGTGCCCATCCAGCGGGTGGGCGCGGCGAACCCCGAAACCCAGAGCCGAAGCAAGCGGGCCGCGCAGCCACGGGTTCGCTTCCAGCCCTCCCAACAGTCCAATTTGCAATCCGACGCCGAAGCAGGGGATGCCGGACGCTGTCATCTCGCGGGACTGCGAACCGACGAGGCGATCGACCGCCTGGTCTACGCGCTCGATCGCGCCGCCTCGGCAGGCCGATCCTCGCTGGTGATCATTCACGGGCTGGGAACCGGCGCGTTGCGCTCAGCAGTCCGCAGGCATCTCGAGCAGTCTGCCTACGTCTCCCATTTTGCGAGCGCCTCCCAAGAAGAGGGCGGCGACGGGGTGACGCTGGCGATTCTTCGCTGACGCGCCCTGGGTTCAAAAGCCCAGGTCTTCCTCGACGGCCGCAGCCGCCCGGGTGCCCGAGACCAGGGCTCCGTTCCAACCGGGGGCCATCAGATAGTCGCCGGCGAAGTAGAGGCGACGACCCAGCTGACGCTGATCGGTCTGGATCCGGCCAAAATCTGCGATGTCCCGATAGCGACCCACCGGAAAGCGCGGCGCTGCCCGCGGCTCGCGCAAGATTTCCGTGAACAGCTCGGCACCTTGAATCCGCGGCAGGACCTGCGCGAACGCGTCGATCAGCTCCTTGCGCAAGGTCTCGTCCGGCGCGTCGAAGTACGCGTTGCTCCAGGCGCCGGTCGCGTGCAGCAGCGCCAGGCCGCGGCCCTCCGGAACCCGACCACCTGAAACCCCCGGTTCGAGCAGGGCAGCTTCCAGCGGAGAGCCTTCGGCATGTGAGAACTGGATGTACTGGGGATGGCTGGAGAACCACCGACGCAGCCCGACCGCCACCGAGAGCGACGGGGTGTAGGAGACCTTCTCGAGGGAGTCGCGCTCGGCAAGCGTCAGAGCGGCACCGGCCAGGCGCGCCGCCTCGGGAGCCGACGTGGCGACGACCACGGCATCGGCGTCCGCGTTGGATTCGCGGTCGCCGGTGCGAAGGGCGAGCCGAAAGCGGCCGCCTCGCCGGGTCTCGATCCGCATCACGCAGACACCGGTTTGGGTCGAGAGCGACGCCGTCGCGCGCTCGACGAGTTCGTCGCAGGTCGAGCGCAGCAGGCCGAGACGCGCACCGGCCGCCTCCCGATAATGCTGGAGAAAGAGCACTCGACTCGTATCGCGTTCGTCGCCCAGGGAGTTGCGCGACACCAATGGCGACATCCAGCGCTCCATCACGCTGCGCCCGAAATAGAGCCGACCGAAGTCTGCGAGACTACGATCGTCGAGCGCGGCCGCCCGCTCGGGCCGCTCGCAATCGATCCGGTCGCCGTAGCGACGGTCGAGTCGCGGCAACCGCAGCAGCCGCAGGGCCTGGCGAAGCGGGATACCCCGAATTCGCGCGATTCCGAGCCAGCTGCGCGTGTCGACTACTTGAACCTGGTTTCGATACACGAGCGCGCTCAACACCGGCTTCAGCGGCAGCAGCTCATCGCTCAGGCCCAGCTCGCCGATCCAGGCCAGCAGCGCGCGGTCCGCGTTGCTGACCACGGACCCCTGGGGTTCGATTGCGAATCCGTCGCGTTCGATGGAGCGCGCGCGCCCGCCAGGGCGCTGCTCACGCTCGAACAATGAGACGCGAAAGCCGCGCTGTGCCAGCCGCCACGCAGCCCGCAGACCGGCAATCCCGGCCCCCACCACCGCGACATGCCTCGCGTCCATACGCTGCCGCCCCCTCGGGTACAGTGAGGCCGAGCACGGACACTAGCAACGTCGGGGGCGCCCTGGGCGTGCTCCGCGGTGGCTGTCCAACCCAAGCAGGGTCGAACCTGGGGCGAACCTGAACCGGAGCTGCCGCGTACAACGGGGGAGCGAGGCCAATGGCGACCCGAACCGGACGACCGGCTGGCTCGGCAGAGACCTCCGACGAGCGCCTCATGCAGGCGGTGCAGCGCGGCGAGGTCCGGGCGTTCGAGATTCTCTTCGAGCGCTACCGACCCAGACTGTTCGGGTTCCTGATTCGCAGGTGCACAGATGCTTCGACAGCAGAAGATCTGCTCCAGGAAACCTGGCTGCGGGTGGTTCGAGCGCGAGATCGCTTCGATTCTCGACGCCGCTTCTCGACCTGGCTGTTCCAGATCGCCAACAACCTGTGCCGGGATCGCGCGCGGCGCCGGGAAGTCGAGCTGAGGGGGACACAGGGTATGCGAGACGTCGAGCGGGTCGAGAGCGCCGGACGGCAGGCTCCTCAGCCCGAACTCTCGCTCGATATGCAGACCCGGTTGGCGAGCCTCCCTGATCGACTCCGAGAAGTCCTGGTCCTGCGCTACCAGCGCGACCTGTCCGAACGGGAGATCGCTCAGATCGCTGGCATTCCGCAAGGAACGGTGAAGAGCCGCCTCCACCAGGCAATCAAGGTCCTGCGTCAGCGCGAGATGGTGAGCGATGCCGATTGACGAGCGCTGTGACGAGATTCAAAACGGCCTGATCGAGGCGTTTCTCGAGCGTCGAGACGCGAGCACGGCCGAACAGACGCATGCCGCGGCCTGCCCCGCGTGCGGGGCGGCGACTCGGGACCTGGCTGCACTCTCGGCGACACTTCTCCACACCGGCGAGCTTCCTGTGGAGCGATTCACTGCCATCCGTCTGCGCGTCGCTCATGAGCTGGCCGAAGCCGCAACCGCTGCAACTCGTGCGACCCGGGAGATCGAACTCCCGCAAGGATTCGGGCGCGAGCTCGTGCGCCTGCTCGCCTGGTCGCTGCTTCCGCTGCCCCTGGCCTTGTTCGGGTACGCGTTGCTTCTTCGCCTGGGCGGTGCGCTGCTCGGTTCCATCCTGCCCGAGGCCGCGGTGTTCGCTCTCGGTCTGGTGGCAGCGTTCGGGGCAGCCAGCTGGCTTGCCTTGATCTACGGCTCGCTTCCCTTCTTTGCACGCAGGCAGGTACTCGCCCGCCAGCGAGAGGTGCTCCCGTGAACGAACTGAAGCAGTGCCCCTATTGCGCCGAAGAGATTCGCCTCGCGGCCATCAAGTGTCGTCACTGCGGCTCGTTTCTGAGCAGCCGGGGACCCTTCACGGAATGGACGCGCCGCTCGGACGGCCGGATGCTCGCCGGAGTTTGCTCCGGCCTGGCGCAGCGCTTCGACATCTCGGTCACCGTCATGCGCCTGGCCTTCGCGATCGGAGCCATCTTCTCGGGCTTCGGCCCGGCCGTCATCCTCTACGTGATCTTGTGGGTCATCATGCCGCTCGAAGAGCCGATCTATGCCAACGAGGTTCTCGACATTTCCCACGAATGACCGCGATGCTCGAATCGGCCGACTAGAGCAACTTCTCGAGGGGGTCGATCACGTCGGACAACGTCGCGTAGTGCTCGTAAGGCTCGCCCAGTCGATCGAGCTCCGTTGCCAGGCTGTCCTTGGCGAATGCCACGTCGGCGGCCAGGGCACCACACGTATCCGAGACGCGACCGTTGCCGATGTGAACGATCGTGACCCCGGGTGCGAGCCGTCGCAGTGCTTCGATGCGTCCGCGCTTGCAGGTTCCGGTGCCGCAGCTGCAGTTGGGATCTGGAGCACCCGCACGGATTCGCCATACGCCGGAATCGAAGCGCAGGTGGTTGGCCGCGTAGGCGAAGCGGATGCCGTGAATGACCTGCAGATGGTTCAGGTTGTAGTCGAAGCCGTCCGAGAGAATTCGGAACGGGACGTTGCGGCGGTCGCACCAGTCAACCAGCTGCCGGGCACCCGGATCGAGCTCGACCGTCTCGAGAAAAGCGTCAACTTCCCACCGCGGCAGCTCGAGCCCTCCCAGAATCTGGAGGTTGTACTCCCAGGCTTGAAGCTCGCCGCGTTCAAAGCGCGACCAGACCGCCGGACGTCGTTCGCCGGCGTGCCGGATCGCCAATGTCGCGCCAACGTCCTGCACGGAGAAAGTCCCATCGAAGTCGCAAAAGACGGCGAGGGAAAACTCACGAATCGCTCGAACCATCACGCTGGCGTGCGCGTCCAACTGGACCGGTCGATCCCAGCCGAGCGAACCGTTGGTGGCGAGAAGGCGCTGGACCCGGCGGGGAACCGAGGCCCCTGGCACGTCGAAGCGCCGAGCTTTCGGCTCGTCCGTCGCGTTGATCAGGGCCACGTAGTTTGCCTCGGGGCCGGTGGCCAAGACCTCTCCGGCAATCTCCCGCGAGAGAGGGTCCGGCAAGCCTGCCAGCCCGGGAATTCCCATCTCATCGACCGCTCGCGCCGCCGCCACGGTTTCCCCCACCAGCCGCCGGTCTTCCTGCGACAGCGCTGGGACATCGTCGGAGAAGAACACGCTTCCGCCAGTAACGGCGATCGCCGCGGCCAGGCTCGCACGCTCGCTGCCGTTCAGCCCCGTCTGCTGACTGCGGGCCATCAAGCAGTCCGGATCGTTTTGCCAGAGTCTGCGATGCATCCAGCAACGGGCGTAGGTGCTGCGAATCGCGCTGCGAGTTGCCGGAAGCGTCTCCTCGAGACCGGGAATCACGTGTCTGGGATCGGCCGCCCAGGAGGGAGCGACATCGGGCCCGATGCGCATGCCGTCCACCACACCCACCGCCGCTCCCAACGGGCAGCCGCAGCCCAGCAGAAACGCCTCGTCCCCGGCTCCGGAACGCACCGCGTCGAGGCCCCGGCGCAGTCGCTCAGCACGCCCCACCCGCGGATCGCTGCCCACGCATTCCATCGCCGCGGTGTAGAGAAAATCGAGCTTGAAGTAACTGAACCCCAGCGATGCGAGGTCGCGAAAGATCTGCTCGAGGTGAGCCGCGACCTCGGCCCGGCTGCAGTCGAGCACGTAGACCGAACCCGCCGCAGTCCAATTGGGGTGCAGCAGACCGCGGAAGGGCTCTCCCTGGTTTTGCAGCAGCCAATCCGGGTGATCTTGATAGATCCGACTCTCAGGCACCACGCAGAACGGGGCGGTCCAGAGGCCGGCGATGAAGCCCGCTGCGCGAATCCGATCAGCCAGGCCGGAGAGGCCGAGCGGAAACTTCGAATTCGTCTCCAGCCAATCGCCGATGGCGCGCTGATAGCCATCGTCGATCTGAACGACCTCCACCGGCAGCGCGTCGCGCGCATCGACCAGCGCGTCGAGATTCCGGAGGACGTCGTCTTCGGTGACGTCGTGAAAGAAGTGATACCAGCTGCACCAACCGGAGACGAAGGGGTGGGCGGTTCGGGCACTCGCGGTGCGACCGTGAGCCTCGGCGTACTCCTCGAGCAACCGCGTGGCTTCGATTCCGAGCGAGATGCGAATGGCTTCCAGGGCTCGGGTCTCGCCGGGAGCAAGCACCGCATCGACCCGCAGCTCCACCTCGATGAGCAACTGGTCTCCCTGCTCCCGGAGATAGACGACTCCGAACGACCGCCCCTGCTCCAGCACCCCAACCAGGCAGGCAGGCCCAGATGGCGACGCACCGGCTACGCTGACCAGATCGGATTCGCACCAACCCTGGCGATCCGCGGGCGTGTCACCCACAGCGTGGTGCATGCCTCGCAACCAAGGGCCCGACGGAAACTTCGACTCCCCGGCTCGATCGAGATCTCGCGCCCCGGTGAACGACCAGGACTGCCAGCCGTGGCGCAGAAAGCGAAGCGCGCCGCGTTCGCCGCGCACCCAGGCGAATCCGGCGATGACCGCCGCGAGCTGTTGCGGTCGTTTCGAGTGGTTCTGGATCGAGAGGCTGACGGCCCCCACGTCGCCGCCCACCTGGAACTCGGACTCGACGCGAAACGGACCTACTACTCGCTCGCCGGCTCTCAACTCTCCGCCCTCGATGAGCGTGCCGGATCCGATGGGACTTGCGTCTGGGGTAGCTTCGATCGATCGAACGGCCAGGCGGCGGGGTTCGACCCAGCCCGCTCGAGGCTGTGTCACGATTGCACCGGTGCGCGGCATGGGCGCGAGAGTATCACCACATGACGAGAAGCCATTCAGCGCTATCCGAACGGCTCGCAGAGCCGACGCCGCTGTTGCTCGATGGAGCCACCGGTACGGAACTCGAACGGCGCGGCGCAGCGACTGGCGCTCCGCTCTGGTCCGCCCACGCGCTGATCGAACGCCCCACCCTGGTGAGCGAGATCCACGCGGAATACCTCGCCGCGGGCGCCGAACTGCTGACGGCAAACACCTTTCGCACCCAGCGACGTACCCTGGAGCGGGGAGGCCGCGAGGAGAGTGCGGCAACGCTCACCGCCCTGGCCACCCGACTGGCTCGCCAGGCTGTGGAAGCTTCAGCGCTCGGGCGTCAGATCTTCGTATTGGGCTCGGCTCCACCACTCGAAGACTGCTATCGGCCCGATCTGGTTCCCGACGACGAAGCCCTGGCGCGCGAGCACGCGGAGCACGCCTCCAACCTCGCGGAGTCGGGCGTAGATGCCATCTTGGTGGAGACCATGAACACGATTCGCGAGGCGAACATCGCCGTGCGCGCCGCTAGCGAAACGGCACTTCCAGTCTGGGTCAGCTTCGCGTGCGACGCTTCAGCGCGGCTGCTCTCCGGCGAGAAGCTCGGCGATGCCCTGACGGCGATCGCACCGGCTCGTCCGGACGCGATTCTCGTCAACTGCTTGCCGTTGTCGCGAGTGGGTGCGTGTCTGCCAATCTTGCGGCAGTGCCGGCTTCCGTTTGGCGTCTACGCGAACCTGGGTGAGCCGATCGAAGCGGGTCGCACGGAAGCAGCCGCACCTCGGGAGTTTGCGGCTGCGGCAGCCACTTGGCGCGACGCTGGCGCTCGTATCCTCGGCGGCTGCTGCGGCACGACTCCGGCACACATCGCCGCGATCGCAGCAGTGTTGTAGAGCGGAACACAAGAATACGCACAGCGGTGCGCAAGAAACACAATTTGCGTCACTTTGCGCACGGGACTTGCCGCTTGTCTGCCGCCAACCAACGTCGCGTGTGACAAAGACCACAGGTTTTCCAGGGGTTAGCGAGCCCGAGTGGGTCGCCGGTCAGGATGGCACGCGGCTTGCTCTATCCCCCCGTACTCAGAGAGGTGCGGATGGTTCTTGCGCCCGGGTCGGCAACCCCTCCCGCCGCACTTTGTGTGGCGTGTCGGCCCGGGCGTATCCGCGCCCGCTCCTGAACGACCATCCCCCCAACAATGCCCCTTGCGCGCACTCCATCCTTTGGCGAAAGGAGTCGTTCGGCATCCTGCTAGCCTTGCGGCCCGATGCCCGATCCCACGCGACGGCTTCCCGCGCTGCTCCCAGCACCCAAGCGTGTGACGCCGGCTCGGGGATCCTTCTCACTGCGCCGTCGACCGCCGATCGTCCTCGCGCCCGAGGCCGGCGAAGCCGAAGTCGCCTCGGCCCGGGCGCTGCGCGCCGGCGTTGCAGCCCGCTGCGGCCTCGAGCTTCCCATCGAATGGCACGCCCACGCCCGAGATCTCGGCGCCCGAATCGAGCTGCGCAGTGAGAGCGACCACGGCGAAGCCTATCGCCTGACTGTCGCGAGCGATCGAGTCGAAGTGCTGGGCGACGGACCCGCAGGACTGCGCTACGGCGTAGAGACCCTGCACCAGCTGCTGCGTTCGGCCGGAAGCATCCCAGCGTGTGCGATCGAGGATGCGCCAGATTTCCAGCTCCGCGGGATCATGCTCGACGTCTCTCGCGGCAAGGTTCCGAACCGCAAGACACTCCATCAGCTGGTGGATCTATGCGTGCGCCTCAAGCTCAACGCGCTCATGCTCTACATCGAGCACACGTTCCAGTTCCGTCGCCATCCACGGATTGGCTCCGGCGCTTCGCCTCTGGACGCCGCAACCCTGCGCGAGCTCGACGACTACGCGGCCGAGCGCCATGTGGAATTGATTCCGTCGCTCCAATCGCTGGGCCACATGGAACACATCCTGAAGCTGCCCGAATACACGAAGCTGGCCGAGACAGACCAGCGTTGGACGATCTCTCCGAGCGAACCCGGGAGCTACGAGCTGCTTTCCGATTTGCTGTCCGAGTATCTGCCGATCTTTCGCTCGCGATTATTCAACGCGAACTGCGACGAGCCCTTCGACCTGGAGGCGGGCAAGTCGGCGGCGCGGGCCAGCGAGCTGGGAGCGGGTGGGGTCTACCTCGAGCACGTGAGACGGATTCGGGACATCGCGGGCAGCCTGGGCAAACGCACCATGATCTGGGGAGACGTCGTCCACAGTCACCCCGAGCGGATCCCGGAAATCGACCGCGACCTGGTGTTGCTCGACTGGTGGTACGAGGCGGACTTCGACTTCGATCGCGTCAAACGTTTCGCGGACAGCGGGATCGAGTTCGTGGTCTGCCCCGGCACATCCAGCTGGAACAGCCTGTTTCCACGCATCGACAACAGCATCGAGAACATCGCGGGTTACGCGGACGCAGGCCGGCGCCACGGCGCACTCGGGCTCGTCGTCACTGACTGGGGCGACTTCGGTCACTACAACCTCCAGGGCAATTCCTGGTTTGGATATGCGTCGGCGGCTCAGCAAGCCTGGTCTGGCTCGCAGCCGGCGCGCGACTTCGATCGGGGCTTCTCGAACGTCGTGTTCGGTGATCCCAGCGGCCGCACCGCACGCAGCTACCGCGAGCTCGGCGCCATCCACGATGCGGGCTTTTCGGTCTTCAACGGCTCGGCGCTGCAGTTTCTCTACTTCGACGATCTCGACCGCGGCTATTTCGTCGAGGGCGCCAAACCGGCGACCTTGCGGCGCAGCGCCCGTCGAATCGAGCGGGCTGCCACACGGCTCGATGCCGCGCGCGAAGCGTTCCAGCCAGACGATCTCAGTTGGCGGGAGCTGCGACTCGCCACGGACGCAAGTCGCCTGGCAATTCGCAAGGGACTGGCGGGGCGCGATTACATACGCTGGCGGCGTGCTCGCGAGCGTTTCGACGCCCGCGCGCGACGGCGCCTGGGGCGCGAGCTCACCGACCTCGCCACGGAGCAGAGGGCACTGGGGCGAACGCTGAGAAAACTCTGGTTGGAGCGGAGCCGGCCCTCCAACTTCGAGATCACGGCGCGACGGCTGGACCGCTCGATTCGCAGTCTACGGCGAGCCGCACGCGCCCTCTCGAGCAATCGCATCCCATCTCCGCCGCCCCCGCACCCCGGGTTCGGCCTCGGGAACGTCTTTGCGGCGCTCCGCGAGTCGGCCGCACAATGAGCTCGAACGAAGCGATGCGCGCGTTCGCATTCATCGGCTGGGATGGCAGCCGTGGCCTCGAGCTCCGCAAACAACACCGTGCAGCCCATCTCGCCAACCTCGAACCGCTCGATCGGCAGGGCCGGGTCATTCACGCGGGCCCCCTGCTCGACGACGCCGGCTCTCCGGTCGGCAGTATCATCGTCTTCCGATCGGAGAGCCTCGAGAACGCCCGCGACTTCGCCGCTGGTGATCCCTACGTCGTAGAGGGAATCTTCGAGCGCTACGAGGTTTGCGAAACCCGCGTAGTCTTCCCGTCGCAGGACGCGCGTTAGCGCGACGCTATGAACAGACCGGGCGCTGCCCGCGCGCCGCCGCCGCTTCGAACAGGCTCATGGCGCTGGGAATGCGCTGCTTCAG
>CAXMOC010000044.1:0-2047 GCA_964194865.1 uncultured Opitutales bacterium
ACTCAACACCGTGGTGCCGTACGGGGACGATGCCTACTACCGCCATCGCCCCAACCTTGGCATCCGGCCCGAGAAGCTGCGCAAGATCGACGAGCACTTCGGCTGGAGCGAGGGCATGGCGGGCTTCGAGCGGCTCTACCAGGACGGACACCTGGCGATCGTGCACGGCTGTGGCTACGCCCGGCCTTCCTTCTCGCACTTCCAATCGATGGCGTACTGGCACACTGCAGCGCCGGGCAGCGGCGACGAGTACGGCTGGGTGGGGCGCCTGGCCGACGCCGTGCATCCACAGGGGGGCTCCGACTACCTGGTCAACATCGACAGCACCCAGTCTCTCGCCGTCCGGAGCCGTCGTCACACCCCGCTGGTATTCGACGACCCCGAGCGCTTTTCACGCCAGGGCGCGTTCTCGGGCCGGGAGCTGCTGAACTATGTGCCGGAAGGCGCCTCCGCCAACGCGTCGAGGGCGTTTCTCCAGGAGGTTGCCCGCGGAGCGCGCGACTCGGCAACGCGTGTTCGGGAAGCCTGGCGTCGCTACGATACGCCGGTCGACTACGGGCTGGCGCCGCTCGATCTCCCGAAGGTGGCCGCCTTGATCGCGGCCGGCATGCCCACCCGGCTCTACTACACGGCTTTTCGCAACAACGCGTTCGATACTCACGTGCACCAGGGCAATCTGCACGCGCGCCTGCTGACTTACGCCTCCGACGCCATCGCGGGCTTCATTCGCGACCTCGAGCGGATCGGACGCGCCAGTGACGTGGCCGTGCTGATCTTCTCGGAGTTCGGCCGGCGAGTGCCGGAGAACACGAGCCTCGGCACCGACCACGGCGCGGCGGGGCTCATGTTCGTGGCGGGCCACGAGGTCCGCGGAGGCCACCACGGAGCGGTGCCGAGTCTGGTTGAACTCGACGAAGGCGACAACTTGATCTTCACTACCGACTTCCGGCGTGTCTACGCGTCGGTGATCCAGGGCTGGCTGGGTCATCCCGCGACGCGCGAAGTGTTGAAAGGTGAATTCGAGCCCTTGGCGCTGTTCGCCTAGCAATTCGTGATCCGAAGGAGGGAACGGAATGAGTAGGTGGCTATCGATCTTGTCGGTCGTCGCAATCATGGTCGGCGGAATGTTCTGGCTCCAGGGCTGTGACGAACGCGAACCTCCCTCGGCGCCCGAAGCCGCGACGGAGCCGGTCGCCGAGGCATCGGCGCCCCGCATCGGCCTCATCGACGACAAGCGGATCGTGAACGCCGACAGCGAGCCCGAAAACTGGCTGGCCTACGGCCGCGACTTCGACGAGCAGCGGTTCTCGCCGCTCACCCAGATCAACCAGGAAACGGTCGGGCGTCTGGGGCTCGGCTGGGTCAAGGACATGCGGACCAACTATGCGCTGGAGGCTACGCCCATCGTCGTCGACGGCACGATGTTCGTCTCGGGAAGCTGGAGCGTCGTCTACGCGCTGGACGCCGCGACTGGAGAGGAGAAGTGGGCCTTCGACCCCAAGGTGCCGAAGGAATTCCTGCGTCGGGCGTGCTGTGGCCCCATCAACCGCGGCGTGGCTGTGTACGGCGGCAAAGTCTATGTAGGGACCCTCGACGGCCGGCTGGTCGCCCTCGACGCGACCACGGGGAGTGAGGTCTGGACAACCGACACCATCATCGACCACACGCGCAACTACTCCATCACCGGAGCGCCGCGAGTGGCCCGAGGGAAGGTCTTCATCGGCAACGGGGGCGCGGAGTTCGGCGTGCGCGGCTATGTGAGCGCATATGACGCCGAGAGTGGAGAGCTGGTGTGGCGCTTCTTCACGGTGCCGGGCGATCCCTCGCTGCCATTCGAGCATCCTGAGATGGAGCTGGCGGCCAAAACCTGGAAGGGTGGCGAGTGGTGGAAGATCGGCGGCGGCGGAACCGTCTGGAACTCCATCGTGTACGACCCCGAGTTCAATCAGCTGTACCTGGGCGTCGGCAACGGCGCGCCCTGGACGCGGGTCATGCGCTCGCCCGGCGGCGGCGACAACCTGTTCCTCGCCTCGATCGTGGCCGTCGA
>CAXMOC010000045.1:0-32593 GCA_964194865.1 uncultured Opitutales bacterium
ATACACCGGGCTGGCGCCCATCCACTCTTCGATCGAAAAATCGACATAGGCATCGCCGCCGCAGTGTTTCGCTACGAGCGGCAAGCCGACGCGATCCTGAAGGTGCCCGTTCAGCAGGTACTCGCGGCCGAGGTGCGCGAGCGTCTGGCGACTGAAGCTCTCGAGCCCGACGCCCGGATCGAACGCACCGGAGTAGTCGTCTCGCAAGGGGGAAGACATGGCGCCGCGCTCACGCCTCTGGATCGAGCAGCGTCGAGAACCAGTCGAACTCGGTGATCCGCGTCCAGCCCGGCATGTTGCTGCCCTTCTTCATCCGCTCCTGCATCTTCTCGGTGAGCTGGCCGTTCCCGGCCAGCTCCATGAAGACGGCGCCCGCGTTGGCGTGATCGAAGAAGTCGCGCTGCCAGCTCCAGCGGTAGTCGCCCGCATAGCGAAACCACGATCCGCCGGTTCCGGCAATCTCGTAGAACTCGCCGTCGGGCCGCTTCTCCGGGGCAACCTGCCTCCAGAAGCCGACGATTTCTCCCTGTTGATCGTCGATCAACACCTTGACGTAGGGATAGGTCCAGCGCCCGAGCCCCGCCATTTCGGTTCCGAATACCCAATCTTGAATCTGTTGCTGGCCGCGGGCGATGAACTCGTACTTCCTGCCGTTGTTCCAGCTGTAGATGGCGTCGTCGGTGTAGAAGCGTCCCATTGGGCTCCAATCACCCGTCTCGCCGGCGCGGTCGTTGGCCGCGACCCAGCGGTTCATCATCTCTTCGAGCTCAGCGCGCGCAAAGGCTGCCATCTTCACTCCTTCTCTGGGTCGGGTTGGTGGGCCGCCGGCTCCCCGCGCAACGTAAGCGCGCCGGTCGGGCAATACTTCACGGCGGCACGGGTTTTCTCCAGCAGCGCGGGCGCCGGCTGCGCCTGGAGCAGACGAACCTGGTTGGACTCCCGAACCAGCTCGAAGATCTCGGGTGCTTCGTTGACGCACACCCCGTGGCCCTGGCAGAGGTCGAGATCCACGGCCACCCGGATCGCCGCGTTGTTTTCGGCGGATTCCTCGAGCGTGCCTGCGACGGCTGCTGCCCGAGGTTGACGCCGTCGGTAGCGCACACGACATGGGTGCTCGAGTTGGATCACCATCTTCGAGTTGTCGTTGCGGTAGCTCTCGGAAGGCTGGGCCAACTCGAACTCGAAGTCGCGCAGCAGCACGCTGAAGATCGCCTTCAGCTGCATTATCGCGAACGCTGCCCCCACGCAGCGGTGTCGGCCGGCGCCAAAGGGAATCCAACCGAAAGAGCGCTTGTCTTCCTCGCGTCCCGGCTTGTACCGATCGGGGTCGAAGCGTTCCGGCTCGGGGAAGTGCTCGGGCATACGATTCGACACCGCCGGCGACACGGCAATCGTCTTGCCGGCGTGGACCGTCCAGCCCTTGTAATGGAAGTCGGACATCACCTTGCGCATCAGGATCACCAGCGGCGGATGCAAGCGCAGCGCTTCCTTGATCGCGCACTCCAGCTCGGGAATCTCGCGCAGCGCGTGGTAGCTCACTTCGCGACCGTCGCCGTAGATGGCATCGAGCTCGTTGGTGACGCCGTCGAGCAACGTTGGGTTTCGCAGCAGCTCAATCAGTGTCCAGGCCGCCGTACCGGACGTCGTGTGATGACCGGCGAACATCATCGAGACGAACATGCCAGTGATGACGTGGGGCGTGTAGCGCGGGCTTCCATCCGGGTTCTTCAGGCGGGTCAGGATGTGCACCAGGTCTCTTGTCTCGCGCCCCTCGGCCTCCCGGCGGTCGATGATCTCGCCGATCATCTTGCCCAGCCGCGCTCGAGCGCGATCGCGTTTTCGAAAGGTCGGCAGCGGTAGGTTGGGGTTCACGTATGCGAGCGCGTCGGTTCCGCGCTCGAGATCCTGGAACAGCGTGGCGTATTCGGAGGTGAGCTCGTCGCGAAACTCTTTGCCGAGCAGACAGGCGCTCGAGGTATAGATGGTGAGCTCCGCGAAGAACTCGAGTAGGTCGATCTCTCCCGAATCACCCCAGGGCGCGATGGCGCTCTCGGACTCTCGAGCGATCAGCTCGGCGTGACCGCGCATGAACTGGTCGCGGAGCGATTGATTGCGCATCGCCTGTCGGCGCTGCTCGGGACTGGCATCGAAGACGACGCCCTTGCCGAAGATCGGAGTCATGAAGGGATAGGCGGACGCCTGATCGAGCTGCTCGTCGGGCGCCCGGAAGAACGCCTCCTGGGCCTGCTCGCCGTAGAGCATCACAAGGGGTTGGCGTGCCAGGCGGAGCTCGCCGATCTCGCCGCACTCGTCGTGCGCTCGCTGCATCAGTGCGATCGGGTCTCGGCGAAGCTGCAGCAGGTGGCCGATGCCGGGCAGGCCGCCCGAGGCGACCGGCGGCGCCCGACGGGGCGGGGGTTCGCTGGGATGGGCGGTCGATACTTCGCTCGACGCGCTGAGGGGTCCGCTGGCGTTCACCTTGGCTCCCGATGCGAGCCTATTCTGACCGATCGAAATCATTCTTGCAAATTTCGAATCGTAATTCTAAATTGACTTCAGGCAGCTGCCCGCGTTGTAGACTGGTCTGCCCACAACACGGAGACGAGCAAGATGAGCGAGGAGCACCCGGCACTCAGCGCGGCCCACGCATCCTGGAGCGCGGTTCACCGCAAGGCGAAACAGGAGTGGCTCGACTTGATGGCGGACGAGATCGTGATCGAGGACCCGATCGGCGTTTCACCGCTGGATCCAATTGGCAAGGGGCAGTGCGGGAAGGAAGCGGTCAGCGCTTTCTGGGACCGCAACATTGGACCCTCGACGATTGAGATCGAGGCGCACGAGTCGTTCGCCGCAGGAGACGAGTCGGCGCACGTGATGACGCTGACGACGACCCTTCCCGGCGGCGTCAAGACGATCGTTCACGGAATCTTCACCTACCGGGTGAACGACGCTGGCAAGCTCAAGGCGTTGCGCGGCTTCTGGCAGCTGGATCAGATGAAGGTCGAACAGCCGGGCTAGTCGGCAGAGAGACGAACCAGGATGACGCAGAGACCCGCGTCGGGGCGCACCCCGCTCGAGCGCGCGCCGGAAGTCGAGCTGGGAACGAACCTGATCCCGAAGCAGCGCTACACCTCCGATGCTTTCGCGAAGCTCGAGCGCGAGCGAATGTGGAGCCGTACCTGGCTGCTGGCGGGCTTCGAGCGGGACCTGCCGGAAGCCGGCGACTACTTCACGTTCGAGATCTGCGGGGAGTCGATCCTCGTCGTGCGGCAGCGCGATGGCCACATCATCGCCCGCTACAACGTGTGTCTCCATCGCGGCAACCGACTTCGCCAGCCGGGGTTCGGGCGGGCGGAGTCGTTCACCTGCGGTTTCCACGGCTGGCGTTACCGGATCGATGGAAGCCTCGAAGCAGCTCTCGACGAAGAGAGCTTTCCCCAGGGATGTCCGAGAGACGCCCTCGACCTGCGACCGGTTCGCTGCGAGACCTGGGGAGGCTTCGTCTGGATCAACCTCGACCTCGAGGCGGAACCCCTGCGGAGCTACCTGGGAGTGATTCCCGAGCATCTCGATCCCTACCACTTCGAAGAGATGACGATCCTGAACGACTACACGGTCGAGATCGCATGCAACTGGAAGACCTCCGTCGACGCCTTCAACGAGGCCTATCACATCAGTGGAACCCACCCCGATACGCTGCCGGTCAACGATGACGTCAACGTTCCGGTCGACTGTTACGGACGCCATTCGAGGATGATCTTGAAGCTCGCGGTGGCGAGCCCGCGCTTGCCCGCGCAGGAAACCGTGAACGACCTGATCCGCAGTGGCTTCTTGGCACCGGCGGGAATCGATCCCGATCAGTTCGAAGGCGGCGTGGCGAACGTGCGTCCGGCCATCGTCAAGGCGGTGCGAGAGGTGCAAGGTCCTGCGCTGGGCGCAGACTTCTCCGAGTTGGCCGACGAGCAGCTCGTCGACGATTTCCACTACACGGTGTTCCCGAATCTCACCCTGAACATCTTCGGGCGCAGCGCTTGGCTGTTTCGACACCGCCCCCATCCAACCGATCCGAACCGGATGTACTTCGACTTCTTCAACCTGCTGCGCGCCCCAGCGGTGGAGATTCCGAGGCCTGCCCACGAGCACCACGTGGGAACCGACGAGCTGCTGCTCCAGCCGGTCGGGGGCGGTGGTGAACTGTTGGCCCAGGACGTCTACAACCTGCCGCGGATCCAGGCCGGGATGAACTCGTCGGCCTTTCACGGGCTTCATCTGGGTTCCCAGGAGATCCGCATTCGCCACTTTCACCGAGCCCTGGTGGGCTACGTCGAATCGTGAGCGACTCGGGCGCCTCTGCTGCCGGCCGCCTCGAGGTCAACGTGTCGGATCTGGGTCCGGGCCACACGCGGGCCGTGCAGGCCGGAGGCCGCAAGATCCTGGTCTGCAACGTCGGGGGCGAGTACTTCGCGGTAGCCGAGCGCTGCAGTCACGCAGCCTTCTCGCTCGCGGAGGGCCGATTGACGGGATTCCTTCTCGAATGCCCACTTCACGGAGCCCGCTTTGACGTTCGCGACGGCAGCCCGGCGCGACGTCCTGCGATCAAGCCGCTGGATACGTATCCCTTGACGCAGGTGGGCGCGCAGGTGCTGATCGAGGTGGAGGTCGGCGCCGGTTAGGCGGGTCGCTCAGGCGGCCGCCCGCTGGTCGCAGGGGCATCCGAGGCTGGCGTGGAGGTGATTCAAGTCGCCGAGGACGGTGTCCCGGCCGATGATCCGCGCAAAGGCCAGGCTCGCGGCCGCCTCCTTGCCGGGAGTGAACGCCCGCTCGAAGAAGGTCTCGCGCCCGACGTCGACGGCCCGGTAGTTCGCGATGTCGTGGACGTCCGCGTCCGTGAGGTCTCCGAAGGCTTCCGACTCGAGCAGCCGGATCGATTCGCACAGCGAGGGAAGCAGCACATCCCACTCGAGGCAGCGGAGCTCGGTTAGGAGTTTCTCTCGATCAAGCATAGGTGAAAACCCGTGCTGGGAGCCTTCATCGTCCATAGAGCCTAGCTTCGGCTATCGGGCTGATTTGCGCTGTGAAGTGGTTCACAGTTCGGCCAGGCAGCAGACCGGGGCGGCTCGTGGGTCGGTGGCTCGCCAGAGCGTCCGCGACCGGCGAGTCGCTGGCGACCGGTATAGGATCATCTCCTGGAGTCACTTTCCGGAGGCAGCCATGAGCGGTTCCCGAGGCCGACGCCCCGCCTACCTCGCAGTGGGCGCTCGGCTGCTGCTGGTCGGTCTGGGGCTGGCATGGACTGCCTGCTCGCCGAACCGCGTCGAAGTCCCTCCGCAACCGTCGCTGGAGAGCCTGGGACTCTCCGCAGCCGAGCGCGAGCGCTATGCGCCGGTCGATTTCGATCCTCTGCTGGACGCGCTCGAGGTCGCCGGGGACGACGGGCTCGCCGTCGAAACCATCATCGAGCGCGTGAACCGCAAGACCGTCGGCTGGTCCGGCGTGGTTCAGAGCAATCGCGTCGTCAAGAAGGGACGCGAGAAGAGCGAATTTTCCCTCGCCGTGGCTTCGCCGAAGCGGGCGGCTGGCTTCTTTCCCAAGACGATTCCCGTGCTCTTCGAAGCGCGAAACAGTGCACCCGTCGCCTCTTTGTCGAAGGGCGATGTGGTGGTGTTCGTGGGTCGGCTGGAATTCGATGGCCTAACCCGGGAGCCGTGGGTGATCGGCGCGCGCCGGGTCCCGACTTCGTCAGATCATTGACTGCGCGTACGACGCGCTGCTGACTCGCGAGCCTAGAACTGGTATCGCAGCCCGACGGTTCCGGCGACGTAGTAGAGATCGTCGAGGTTGCCGATGCCCGGTGCTTTGAAATCGTTGGTGGTCAGCAAGACGGTGGCTTCTGCGTTGAGCACCAGGTTTTTGCTGAGATGGAGATCGACGCCGCCGGCAGCGCGCCCCGAAAAACCGGCCTCGTCGTCTGAGCCGCCTCGGAGGTTGCCCACGGTGTTGTCTTCGAATTCGTAGAGAGCGCCGCCGACGCCCACCAGCAGGTAGGGCTGGGTTCGCCAGATTGGTGCGATGACCCTTCCATTGAGCGTGACGGCCTGGGACTCGATGCTGGCGTGTCCGATCGGAAGACCCAGGGACGAGAGGTCGACGTCGAACTCATCGACCCACTCGTATTGGATCTCCGCCGCAAACCAATCACCGAGCCGGTAGCCGAGCCGACCGTTGGCGCCCCAGGATTCCTCGATGTCGACGCTCACCGGCAACCCGAACGCATCTTCGACGACATCTTCGACTTCGTCCTCGAAGATGTCGGAGGCGTAGAGGCCGTTCCCGCCGAGGTCGTAGTCCGAGCGGGTGAAGGACGATGCTCCGGGAGCCGCCTCCTGGGCCGAGGCGGCTGCAGCGAAGACCAACGTCAGCCAGGCGACCGCGAACTTCATGAATTCTCCTTTCCCCTCCTCCGATCTGGATCGGCCCATCGCCTGGATCGGCAACGTGACTCGGATCACTTGCGGCGAGGAGCACGGCTCAAGCGGCTGTGCCCGAGCTGTTCGCGATGGCGCGGGACGCAGCATCGGGCGTACGATGCACGGGTTCGAATGCGTTGCTGACGAGTTGCTCGAGCGACGCGCAGGAATTGCCGGTGCGAAGCGAGTGGGGTGAGCGGGTGGGGTTGCCGACGCTGACAGATGACTATCCCATCGCCGACTCAGAGATCGGCGAGTATCGCGCCAAAGGGCACACCTGCCTGCGCGGCCTCGCGAGCCCCGATGAGGTGGAAGCCTTTCGCCCGGCGCTGGAGCACGCCGCGCACGAGCATGGGATGGAGCGTCGCCCACTGGAAGAGCGAAACACCTATGGGCGCGCGTTCTTGCAAACGCACAATCTCTGGGTGACGAGCCGTGCCGTCCAGGCCTTCGTCTTTGCCCAGCGCTTCGCGAAGGTGGCGGCGGCGCTGATGGAAGTTTCCGCCGTTCGGCTCTACCACGATCAGGCGTTGTTCAAGGAGCCCGGAGGCGGCGCTACACCCTGGCACCAGGATCAGTTCTACTGGCCCCTCGACACGGATTGCACCATTACCTTGTGGATGCCCCTGGTTGGCCTGCTTCCCGAGGTCGGTAGCATGCACTTCGCCTCGGGCAGCCAGCGATTCGGCCACTTGGGAGACTACGGAATCGGCGACGAATCCCAGCGGGTCTTCGAGGAGTGGATCGAGGAGCACGGCCTGGCGATCGAGACCCACGGCGCGCTGTCTGCGGGCGACGCCACCTTCCACTCGGGCTGGACGCTCCACCGAGCCGAGCCGAATCGAACCGAGGCCATGCGCCCCGCAATGACCATCATCTATTTCGCCGATGGTGCGAAGGTCGCCTCCCTCGATCATTCGGCCCGTCGGCTCGACCGTGAGATCTATCTCCCGGACTGCGCGCCGGGTGAGCTGGTCGATTCGCCTTTGACTCCGCGTCTCCACCCGAGAGAATTCGAAGCCCTCCCCGAGCCCCCGGAAATCACCCGCGACTACGAGGGCTGGCTGGTCGGCGCCGTCAAGCGAGCCAGGCGGCTCATGGAGTAGGATCGGGATTGGCGCTGCACTGTGAGAATCCAGCTGTTTCGCCGCCGCCGCGGACACCGCCGCGATTCGGGCAGGAGAGATCGGGATGTCGAAGGAATTCGCAAGCTACGAGGAAGTTTCGGTCTACGGACTCGATGACGAGGTCCGGGAGAAGCTTCTATCGCAACACAACGAGTGCAGCTTCATCTGGTCGACGCGGGAGGGCTGGCCCATCGGTGTCATCATGTCGTACCTGTGGAAGAACGGCCGCTTCTGGCTGACGGCGGGCGCCCACCGACATCGCATTTCTGCGGTCCGCCGCGACCCGCGTGTCTCGATCGTTGTGACCAGCAGCGGAAGCAAGCTCGGTCCCGGCAAGTCTGCCACCGCCAAGGGGCGCTGCATCGTCCACGAAGACCGCGAGACCAAGGACTGGTTCTACCCGGAGTTCTCCGCGCACCTCTACGCGGATGCCGCCCAGGCGGAGAAGTTCTGCAAGTTCCTCGATTCACCCCTGCGGATCGTGCTTGAAATCGTTCCCGAAAAGTGGATCACCTACGACGGTGTGAAGATGTTCCTCGACCAGGCGGGGCAACTCGACGAGTCTTCCAAGACACCGCGTCAGAGCTCCGACTCGGAGCGCCTGCCGAAGGAATTGAAACGCCGCGGACTGGTTTGAGGTCGCTTCGGCTCGAGCCGAGGAGTCTCACTCCTGCGCTGCTCCCGGAAACTGCTCTCGCAGGTCGCGCTTCAGCACCTTGCCCGTCGGATTTCGCGGAATGGTCTCGACGAACTCGACGGCTCGGGGCTGTTTGAAACGCGCCAGCTTGCCGCTGCAGTAGTCCAGCACCGCTTCGCCCGTGAGGTTGGGGTCCAATTTGACGACGACCGCCAGCGGTGACTCTCCCCACTTTGCGCTGGGCTGTCCGATCACGGCTACTTCGCTCACTCCGGGATGCGCGAGGATGACGTTCTCGACCTCGGCGGGGTACACGTTTTCTCCGCCCGAGATGATCATGTCCTTCTTGCGATCCTGGATGTAGATGAAGCCCTCCTTGTCGATCGTCGCCAGATCACCGGAGTAGAGCCAGCCGTCGCGGACGGTCTCGGCGGTTGCCTCGGGACGGTTCCAATAACCCTTCATGATGTGCCGACCGGCGATGATCACCTCGCCCACTTCAGCCGGCTCCACGTCGATACCGCGGTCGTTCACCACGCGAACATCGGTGTGGAAGAACGCCTTACCGGTGGAGCCCGCCTTCGCGAGGGCGTCTTCGGGGCTGATCAGGCAGGCGGGCCCGCAGGATTCCGTGAGGCCGTAGACCTGATGGATCTCGATCCCGAGGTCGCGATAGGCCTCGATCAGGCTGACGGGGACCGGAGAGGCGCCGCTCATGCACCAGCGCAAGCTGGAGAAGTCCGTCTCGTCCTTTTGGGGCACCTGGAGCATGAAGTTCAGCATTGCCGGCACCGCCAGCATGTTGTCGATCTTCTCGCGTTCGATCAGCTGCCAGGTCTCGACGGGATCAAAGCTGCGGGCGACCACGTTCGTCAGGCCACGATGAACGTTGCCGGTGATCGGTGTGAGCGCACCGACGTGAAAGAGGGGAAGCGACACCAGATAGCGGTCGCGGTAGCGAACCTCGGCGGTCACGCCGATCGTCAGGCTTGCCCACAGAGCCGTGTCGTGGGTGTGGATCACGCCCTTTGGCAGGCCGGTGGTGCCCGACGTGTACATGATATAGAGGTTGTCATCGTTCCACGCCGCACACTCGAACTCTTCGGCGGAGGCAGATTGGTGCAGTGCGTCGTAGTCCTGCGCGAAGTCGGCGCGTTCGCTTCCGACGCAGATCCAATTCTCCAGAGCGGTAGCGGCCGGGCCGCGCCGGTGTAGCTCTGCAACAGAGTCGGCAAACTCGCTTCCGTAGAGCAGGGTCTCGCTGCCGCTGTCCTTGAGGATGAAGGCCAGCTCGTCGGGAACGAGCCGCCAGTTCAGCGGAACGCAGATGGCGCCGAGCTTGGCGATGGCAAAGAAACTCTCCAGAAACTCCACGCCGTTCATCATCAACAGGGCGACGCGATCCCCTTTGGCAACTCCTTCCTCGGACAGAGCATGCGCTGTTCGGTTGCAGCGGCTGTTGAGCTCCGCGTAGTCGAAGCGACGATCGGTCGCCACGTCGACGAAGGCTTCGAGCTTCGGGCTCAGGTGAGCCCGCTTGGTGAGCAGGGCTCCGATATTGTGGTTCATGGTCTTCTCCCAGACGCTCGCTCGTTTGCGACCGTCATGCTCGCATACTCGAGCCGCCACTGGGACCTGTTCTGCCCGCCGTGCCCCGAGGACGTTCACGCCGAGGGAGCGGCCTTGGAGCGTCTGGCTCGGTCCGGGCTTGCGGATCGACCCGCGAAGCCGATATAAGTGAGGGCCCGCGCCCGACCGCGGCGCGCTGGTGATCGCAACCGAAGAGAAGAGGAACCCCCCATGAAAGGTCTCGTTGCAACCGATCTCGACAAGTATTCCGTCGAGGAGCTGACCCTCGACGGCCCGAAGGCCGGCGAGCTGCGAATCAAGATGGGCGCCACCGGCGTTTGCCACTCGGATCTCTCTGTCATCAACGGGACGCTTCCTCTTCCGAAGCCCCTGTTGCTCGGTCACGAGGGCGCTGGAGTCGTCGCGGAGCTGGGCGAGGGCGTCGACAACTTCACGGTCGGCGACCATGTGGTGCTCTCCTTCGTTCCGATCTGTGGAACCTGCTACTTCTGCAACCACAAGCAGCCGCACCTGTGCACGGTCGGACCGCCGACTGGCCGCATGCTCGACGGCACTGCACGCGTGAAGATGGGCGGGCAGGAGATCGCCGTGATGCAGTTCCTGGGCTGTATGGCGGAAGAGGCGATCGTCCCGGCGATTAGCGCCATCCCGATCGACAAGAGCATTCCGTTCGACAAGGCAGCGCTAGTGGGCTGCGGCGTGACCACTGGTGTGGGTGCGGCGATCCGCACCGCGCAGGTCGCGCCAGGGAGCACGGCCGCCGTCTTCGGCTGCGGAGGTGTGGGACTCTCGGTGATCCAGGGTGCGCGCCTGGCGGGAGCCGCCCGGATCATCGCGGTGGACCTGGCGGACAACAAGCTCGAGATGGCCCGGAATCTCGGCGCCACCGACGCGGTCAACGGTGGCAAGGACAATGCGGTCAGCAAGATCATGGAGCTGACCGGGGGCATCGGAGCCGACTACACGTTCGAGGCGGTCGGCGTGCCGACGCTGATGCAACAGGCCGAACAGGCCTGCCGACGCGGGGGTACTTGCACGATCGTAGGTGTGGGCAAGCTGACGGAAAGCGTCCCCTTCAACGCACTGATGCTCTCGCTCGGCGGCAAGACCATCAAGGGCAGCTTCTATGGGGATTGCAACCCGAAGCTCGACTTCCCGATGTACCTGGACCTCTACACGAACGGAAAGCTCAACCTCGACGACATGGTCACGTCGACCTACAAGATCGAGGACGCGCCCCAGGCGATCGAGGACATGCAGAAGGGCCTCAACGCGCGCGGAGTGATCGTCTACTGAGAGCTCCGGTCCCCACGTGAAGTTCGGCGTCATCTTCGAGCTCTCCGTCCCCCGCCCGTTCGCCCCGGGTGAGGAGGGGCGGGTGTTTTTCAATGCCCTCGAGCAGATTCGTCTCGCCGACGAACTCGGCTTCGAGACGGCCTGGGCGGTCGAGCACCACTTCCTCGAGGAGTATTCGCACAGCTCCGCGCCCGAGATATTTCTCACTGCAGCGGCGATGCAGACGCGCAACATCCGTGTCGGTCACGGGGCGGTCGTCTGCGTTCCGGAGATGAACCACCCCATCCGCGTCGCCGAGCGCGCTGCGATGCTCGACGTGCTCTCGAACGGCCGCTTGGACGTGGGGACCGCGCGTTCGTCCACCTGGACCGAGCTAGGCGGCTTCCAGGCGGACCCCGATTCGACCAAGCGTGACTGGGACGAATACGTACGGGTGTTGCCACGGATGTGGACGGAGGAGCGCTTCGTCTATGAGGGCAACTGCTTTTCGATGCCGGAACGCGCGATCCTGCCCAAGCCAGTCCAGCGCCCCCATCCGCCACTTTGGGTCACGGTGACGAGCCCCGGCACCGAGCTCGACGCCGCGGACCGCGGGATTGGCTGCCTCGGTGTGGCCGCCGCGAGCTTCAAGGAGCAGGAACGTCGCACCCGCGAGTACCACCGACGGATTCAGCTCTGCGACCCGGTCGGGGGCGTGAACGAGCGCGTCGCCACCTTGAACTTCCTCTACTGCCACGAGGAGCTCGAGACGGGTGTGGCCCGAGGGATGCAGATGCTCGGGTTGTTCGGAGTGCTCAACGCCAACCTCTTCTTCACCCGGGAGGCGTTTCCCACTGGTGCCTACAAGACGCTCGGCAACCTGGCGCCTTCCAGACGTCCTGTAGGCGAAGGAAGTCCAGCTGCCAGGCGCGGCGCTCCGGAGGGCATGTGTGTCGGCGACCCCGCGCATATCACTGGAGCCGCAAAGCAGTGGGAGTCGATGGGAGTCGATCAGATCAATTTCATGCTCAATGCCACCGAGGTGATCCCCCAGCAGCAGGTGCTCGAGAGCCTTCGCCTGTTCGGTCGGGAAGTGATGCCCGCCTTCGCCGGGGAGCCGTCCGGGTGCTGATCGGGACCGGCGAGCCCGCGGCTCTGGCAAAGGGTGCGCCGACGATGGAGCGGCTCGACATCGACGCCGCGACCCTGCCGGGGGCGCGCGTGCTCCAGGTGCTGTGCGAGATCGACAGCGCGTCACGGTGCGAGCTGCTGCCTCCCGCGTTGCATCCGACCCTGCCCCCGGCGGTGAGCTGGCTCGTCTACGACTGCCCCGATACGCCGTGGGGGCCGACGCGTCTCGCACAGACCCGGATCCAGTGCCGCAGCGGCACCCGACCGCGCGGACTGCTCGTCTCCGCAATCTGCAACAACCCCGTGGCAGGTCGCGCCCTCGCCGAGGGCTGGGGCTATCGCTGGGAACCTGGCGAGATCGACTTCCGCCGCGGTTATGACGAAGTTCGCAGCGTTGTTCACTCGGGGGGTGAGATCGCGCTCGAGATCGGCCTGCGCGAACCCAGCCCCCTCGATCCCGGCGACATTCAGTTCGTGGCTGGGATGCATCCCGTTCACACGCCGCGCGGCTTCCGGCTGCTCCAGTGCGATCCGACGCACGCCGAGGCGGCGGCCGAGCGAGGCCTGCCCCTGGTCGAGAGCTTCGAGGCGGAGGCGTGGGGAGATAGCCGGATCGAACCGGTCTACCCGGTGTCGGCAGCGTACTGCACGGCAGACATCACACTCCCGACCCTGCGGTATCTCTGCAAACCCGACGAGCTGGCCTTCACCGGTACCGAGAAGATCTAGCCCGATCCGGTCGAGCCGTGCGTCGGCCTTGGGCTCGAGCAGCAGATTTCAGGCGAACTCTTCGCCCCAGCGCTCCGAGTACACCAACTTCTCCACCGGCCGCCGCGAGAGCGGGCCGTGCCCGCCCAGCACGGGGTAGCCAATCGGGATGGCGGCGCAGGTACCCCACTCGGCGGGGATCTCGAGCAGCTCTTTGACCTGCGCCTCGCGCTGACACAACAGCGTGGTGAGCACGCAACCGAGCCCCTCGGCCCGACAGGCGAGCAGCAGGTTCTGGACGGAGGGATAGACAGAGCCGCCACCGACGACGGAAGGCCGGTCGAGGCCCGCGTCGGTGATCGCCATCGTGCGCGGGTTGAAGCAGAAGACGGCAACCACTGGCGTGTCGGCGAAGTGTGCGGCAAGGTAGTCGCCGGCCCCCAGCATGCGCTCGACCCGTTCCTTGCGCGCAGCATCGAGAGCTGCGATCGCCTGACGGGAGCCCGTCGAGTACTCGTTCCAGACCTCGAAGTAGAGCTCAGCGAGCGACTTCTTCAGACTCGGATCCCGCACCATCACGATGCGCCACGGTTGCGCGTTGCCGCCTGTCGGTGCCCAGGTTGCGGCGCGCAGCACTCTGGCCAGCACGTCGTCGGGAATCGGATCGGGCCGCAATCGCCTCACCGCTCGGCAGGTGCTCATCGCTTCGTAGAGCCCGATCTCGCTCATGAAACCTCCGTTGGGGCCTCCGCGGCTGACGCGATCACTCGAAGTCGAAGCTTTCTCCCAGCAACTCTTCAGAGATCGACCAGAGGCGGGTGGCGGCCTCAGCGTCGAAGGCGTGCGCCTGGTAGCCAATCGATGAATCCTCGGAGGCGCGCGGAGCTCCGACCCCGCAGTCCTCCAGGTAGAGGCCGCCGCGGCCCTCGAGCTCCGGCGCCGTGGCGGCCCAGACCGAGGTGGCGGCCCCCGACTCCACGCTCTTCCACTGGATGCCGCCGGAGGGCGCCCGGCTCATCAGCTCTTCGATGTCGGTTTGCTGCAGGTGGCGGCCGAGCTCCGTCATGATGCCACCGGGGTGGACCGCGTTCGCTGTGACGCCAGCCTCGGAGAGTCTTCGGTTCAGCTCGGACGAGAACAGGATGTTTGCCGTCTTGGCCTGTCCATAGGAAGCCCATTTGTCGTATTCACGGCGCTCGAAGTGGATGTCGTCGAAGATCACGGGCGAGAAGCGGTGCCCGGCAGAGCTGAGGTTGACGACGCGGGAGGGGGCGCCCGCGCGCAGTGCCGGCACCACAAGGCCGGTCAGCAGGAAGTGTCCCAGGTGATTGGTGGCGAATTGCAATTCCCAGCCCTCGGTCGTCCGCTCCAAGGGGCAACCCATGATGCCGGCGTTGTTGACCAGGAGGTTGAGCTTCGGGTGGCCGGCGAGGTAGTTCTTGGCGAATGCCCGCACGCTGGCGGGAACGGAGAGCTCGATCTCGCCCACGTCGACCTTCGGGTTGCCGGTGCTCGATCGAATTTCCGCTGCGACCTCTTCGCCCTTGTCGACGTTGCGAACCGCGAGCGTGACCTGTGCGCCCTTGGCGGCCAAGGCTCGCGCGGTTTCCGCGCCTAGACCCGTGGATGCGCCGGTCACTACGGCGACGCGCCCCGTCAAGTCGATGCCCTCGGTGACCTCCGCCGTCGTGCTATCGCTTCCGAACTGTCGATCTTTCATCTCGATCCTCCAGGGGTTTGGCGTGCAGCGTGTTTCGCTCTGCAAGCGAGCGTGCCGCGCGATGGGATTGCTCAGACGGCGGACTCGATCTACAGGTGCCGCCCGCCATCGAGAATCAATGTCTGGCCCGTGACGAAAGACGATGCCGAGCTCGCGAAGTAGACGACTGCTCCAGCCATCTCATCCGGCTCGCCGATGCGGCCCAGCGCAGCTTCGGCGGTGGCGGCCTTCAGGATTTGCGGGCTCTCCCACAGGGCCCGTGCGAACTCGGTCTTGATCAGTCCCGGTGCGATGCAGTTGACGCGGATGTCGTCGTCGCCCCAATTCTTGGCACAAACCTGGGTCAGCATGATGAGCGCCGCCTTCGACACCGAATAGCCCCCGATCACCTCCGACGCGCGAAAGCCTCCCACCGAGCTGACGTTGATGATGCTCCCGCCGTCGCCATGCTGCAGCATCGCCTCGCGGGCGAGCTTGCTGAGGACGAACGCGGACTTGACGTTGGTGTTCATGATGGCGTCCCAGGCGCGCTCGTCCATGTCGTGTACCGGCCCGAAGACTGGATTGGTCCCGGCGTTGTTGACCAGGATGTCGACGCGGCCGAGCTGGCTGAGCGTCTGCTCGATGAGGGTCCCGAGCTCGTCGCTGCGGCGCACGTTGGTGGGTATGGCGGCCACCCGCCGGCCCGTATCGGCGATCGCCGCCGCCGCTTCTTCGAGCGGCTGCGGCTTGCGGGCGGCGATCGCTACGTCGGCCCCGGCCTCGGCCAGGCCGATCGCAATCGATCTGCCGATGCCGCGGCTTCCCCCCGTCACGATGGCGACCTTGCCGTCGAGTGAGAAGTTGGGGGCTGACACGAGCCGCAGCATAGCCCGTCCAGATCGATCTCCGAGGGCCCGGGGCTTCGCCAGACGTGTATGATGCGCGCGGAGATTGCCAGGGGAGGGGCCGATGACCGACGAGACGGCCGACGCTTCCAATCGCGAGCCCTATCGTGACCCGCGGGTCTCGATCGAGAAGCGCGTTCACGATTTGCTGGCTCGGATGACGCCCCGCGAGAAGCTCGCCCAGCTCTACTCCATCTGGGTCGAGCTCGACTCCGACGGAGTGCCGACGCCCTACCGGGGTATGTTTGCGAACCCCTCCGAGCTGGATCTCGACGAGGCCATTCGCTTTGGCCTCGGCCAGCTGACACGACCCTTCGGCAGCCGTCCCGTCGATCCCGTCGCTGGGGCCCGTGCCCTGAACGCTTTCCAGCGTCGGCTGGTCGAAGAGACGCGGCTGGGAATTCCGGCGATCGCCCACGAGGAAGCCCTGACGGGTTTCATGGCCCAGGGCGCCACCCAGTTTCCGTCGCCGCTCAACTTCGGCGCGACCTGGGATCCGGCACTGATCGAAAGGGTGGGCGATGTGATTCGCCGCCAGATGCGCGCGGTGGGCGCACACCTGGCGCTCGCACCGGTCGCGGACGTGATCCGCGACCCGCGCTGGGGCCGCGTCGAGGAGTGCATCTCGGAGGACCCGTATCTGGTTGGTTGCACGGTGGCCGCCTTTGTGCGCGGGCTCCAGGGAGAAGATCTCAGTGAGGGCGTGGTCGCGACCCTCAAGCACTTCGCCGGTTACTCGTTCAGCGAGGGCGGGCGCAACTTCGCGCCGGTACACGTGGGGCCGCGGGAGCTGGCGGATGTCTTTCTGCTGCCCTTCGAGATGGCAGTCAAGGATGCGGGCGCGCAATCGGTGATGAACGCCTACCACGAAATTGACGGCACGCCCTGTGCATCTTCGCACGAATTGCTCACCGACGTGCTGCGCGGGCGATGGGGTTTCGAGGGCGTGGTGGTCGCCGATTACGGAGCGGTCGCGATGCTGCAGTCGCTACATCACACTTGCGCCGACAAGCGGTCGGCCGCCGCGGCGGCGCTCTCCGCGGGGTTGGACGTCGAGCTCCCAACGCCCAGTTGTTTCATCGAGGGCGTACCGGCCGCGCTGGAAGACGGTTCGCTCGATGCATCCGTGGTCGACCGCGCCGTCGAGCGCGTGCTTGTGCTCAAGTTTCGTCTAGGACTGTTCGAGCGGCCCTACGTCGATGCCGACGCCATCGAGCTCGAGCTCGAGTCGGATCGCCAGCTGGCGCTAACCGTGGCGGAGAAGTCGATCACCCTGCTCACCAACGATGGCACGCTTCCCCTCGCGCCTGACATCGGTCAGGTCGCCGTCATCGGGCCGAACTCCGACGATGCCCTCGCCCTGTTCGGCAACTACAGCTTTCACAACCACGTCGCGAGCCACTTTGACGCCCCCGCGCCCGAGGGAGTTGCAACACTGCTCGATGCGCTTCGCGCTCGCCTCGGTCCGGAGCGGGTGACGCATGCCAGGGGCTGTTGGATCACCCGCCGTCAGCGCGAACGCGAGCTCGGCCTCCCAGCGAGCGATGGACCGGTGGTCAGTGACGATCGCTCCGCAATACCCGCCGCGGTATCCGCCGCGAGAAAGGCCGATGTCGCCCTGGTGGTGATCGGCGACCGGGCGGGACACTTTGGCTCGGGAACCGTCGGCGAGGGGACCGACAGCGCGGATCTCGGGCTGCCCGGCGCGCAGCACGAGCTCGCCGCCGCGGTGATCGCCACGGGTACACCAACCGTGTTGGTGCTGCTCAACGGTCGACCGATGGTGCTCACCGAGCTGGCGACTCAGGCCGCCGCCATCGTCGAAACCTGGTTCCCTGGCCAGGAAGGCGCCGAGGCGATCGCGCGTGTGCTCTTCGGCGACGAAAACCCCGGAGGCAAGACTACGGTCAGCTTCAGCCGCGGCGCCGGCGTGCAGCCCGTCTATTACAACCACAAGGCATTGGCTCGGGGGATTCCTCGCAGCCCGGAGTTCGAGCCGGTATTTCCCTTCGGACACGGGCTCAGTTACACGACCTTCGAGTACCGTGATCTCGAGATCGAGCGAGAGCAGCTCCCCGTCGATGGTGAGTTCTCGATCCGCTGTCGGCTGCGAAATGCCGGCGCCCTCGCAGGAGAGGAGGTTGCGCAGCTCTATCTGCGCGACGAGCTGGGCAGCGTGACCCGCCCCGTGTGCGAGCTGAAAGGCTTCTGTCGCGTGGCCCTGCAGCCCAACGAGGAGTGCGGCCTGGAGTTTCGGCTCTCTGCCGAGATGCTCAGCTTCACCGGGCAGGACGGCAGACGCATCGTCGAGCCCGGCTTCATCAAGGTCCTGTTGGGTTCGTCGAGCCGCGACATAAGACTCGAAGGCCGCTTCGAGCTGGCTGGAACCGCCCGGCAAGTGGGCGAGGACCGCGTATTGTACTGTCCCGTCTCGGTGACCCGCGAATAACCGCCGCCCGAGCCATCGGCGTCGAGTCCGCCGCTGCGTCCGTCACTGCAGGAGGAAGCCTTGTCGCGGAAAACTCCGATCCACGGTTCGTGCGCTCCCCGTTTCGCAGCGGTGCGCGAGGTCTTCGAGAAGAATTTCGAGAGTGATGTCGAGCTCGGCGCGGCGGTTTCCGTGACCTTGAACGGAGAGCCGGTCATCGATCTCTGGGGAGGGCATCTGGACCTCGATCGGTCTCGAGAGTGGGAACGCGACACGCTCGTCAACGTCTACTCCACCACCAAAGGCATGACGGCGGCCTGCGCACATCGGCTGGTGGAGCGCGGCGAGCTCGACCTCGACGCACCGGTCGCCGAGTACTGGCCCGAGTTCGCCGCAGCGGGCAAGGAGTTGCTGCCGGTCCGCTACCTGCTGTCTCACCAGGCTGGCTTGCCCGCGTTGTCGAAGCCGCTGCCCGAGGGTGCCCATTACGATTGGGAGGTGATGACTTCCGCCTTGGCGGAGCAGAAGCCGTGGTGGGAGCCGGGGACCCAACACGGGTACCACGCGCTGACCTTCGGTTACTTGGTCGGCGAAGTGGTCCGACGCATCAGCGGACTGACTCTCGGCAACTACTTCCGCGAGCACTTTGCGGAGCCCCTCGATCTCGACTTTCACATTGGCCTGGCGCCGGAACACGATGCACGCACGTCCGCACTGCACGCGGCCCCGCGCCCGGCCGCGGGCTCCGACGTTTCGAAGCTTCCCGGCCCGCTCGGCGACTTCATGCGCGACATGACGGATCCCACCACGATGACGGGGGCCGCCTTCATGAACCCGCGCCAGAAGGAGGGAGCGGTGAACACCCGAGAGTGGCGTGCCGCGGAGATTCCCGCCGCCAACGGCCATGGCACGGCTCGCGCGATCGCACGCTTCTATGCAGCGTTGGCGTCAGGTGGTGAGCTGGACGATGTTCGGGTGCTGGAGCCCCAGACCATCGAACGCGCGCTCCAAGAGCAGGTCTTTGGTCCGGACAGCGTGCTCGGTCAGCTGCCGATGCGCTTCGGGCTCGGCTTCATGTTGCGCCAGGACATGATCCCGATTGGCCCGAATCCCCGAGCCTTCGGTCACCCTGGCGCCGGCGGATCGATCGGCTTCGCGGACCCGGATGCCGGAATCGGCTTCGGGTTTACGATGAACCAGATGCAGATGGGCCTGGTGGGCAGCGCGGGTGCCTTTGCGATGATCCGCGCGCTCTTCGACGCACTCTGAGGGGCTTCGCCCGAGGCCCGATGGTTCGTATACAATCCTGTCGTGCTGCAGCGTCGACTGGAACCCTGAAGTGTCGGTGCTATTTCCGGGGATTGCCGATTCCCTGAATATCCGCCTGCTTTCAGCCGGTTGGCTGGATCTCGGGGATTGGTGGGAACGCACCGATACCCTTCGCGATTTCTGGCGGCTGTATCTGAACGACCGCGAAGGGGCGAAGCTCGCGCTCGAGGCCAGCATCTTCAAGATGCCGCGCAAGCGCATCGTGCTGGTGCCGGCCGGCATCGAGTTCCAACCGAAGCTCGACTCCCGGGTGCGCCAGCTCTTCGTTCATTTCGAGTTCGTCGGCTGGCCGGCCGATGCCGCGCAACAGGTGTTCCCCGCCCCGTTCGCACTGAAGAAGGGGCCGCTTCGCGATCAACTCGCCAACGAGCTCTGTACTGAGCTCGCAGCCGCCGACTCGACTTTGGAGCCGATGCTCGCCAGCCGACTCAAGGCGCTGATTCATCTGTCGATCTCTGCAGCGCTGGCGGAGATTCCCGAGGATCGGACCAGCCGTTTTCTGCGCATCGCAGAGGGACAACAGGAGCTCCTCACGGTGCTTCACTACATCGAGGAGCACCTCGACGGCCAGCTCAGCAACGCGCAGCTCGCGGAAATCGCGCGCAGCAGCGAGTCTCGCTTCATTCGCCGCTTTCGCGAGGTCACCGGCCGCACGCCGGGACGATATGTGCAGGACCGTCGGCTACGGCGCGCTGCCGACGCCTTGATTTCGACCGATCGAAGCATCGAGGAAATTGCACAGCGCTGTGGCTTCGCGAATCGCTACCACTTCACAAGAGCCTTTTCGCAGCGTATGGGGTGCCCACCGGCGCGCTACCGGAGCGACCGGCCCTACGGGCCCACGGTCTCGGCCGAACGGGGGAGCGCGCGGGGCTCACGACCCACGGGGAGACGTCACTGAACAAACCGGGATTCCCGCCGTCCAACGGGGCGAACAGAGAGGGGCAGAGACAGCGGGCAGACAACCGGAGGTTCGAAATGGCGATGATTCCCTACCGCGCAGCTTGGACCGCCAGCCTACTGCTGGCCGTGGCATTCTCCGCCGGCTGCTATACGGCGCCCGGCGCCTACCCCCCGCCGCCCCTGGAGACTCCGGGCTACTACCTCCCGCAAGCTGAATATCCCTACGCGGCCAGCCCGGAGTACGCGCCGGTTTCTGCGGCCCTGACGATCGTAACCCGCGCGCCGGCGCCCCCGATCTACGACAGCGGCATCTGGTACTACGGTGCACATCCGCACCCCGTGGGTCATTCGCTCGGGAGCTTCTGTCAGCGCACCGGTGCGCATGGCCACGACTACGCGCCCTACGCGCGTCACCTCTACGAGTTCCAGGATGGCTACTACTTCTGGGTCGGCGATCCGCGAGGCTTTGGCATTCGCGGCGCCGCGTATGCCTATCACGGTCATCATCCCCATCCACACTATTTCGGTGGCCACTGCTACATCAGCGGCGGGCACCATCACAGTCACCCGCCGCGGTACCGAAACCGCTATTCGCTGCGCAACAACGTGCTGTTCTTCAGCGGGAGATTCGGGCACGACTACCACCAGAACCGCCATCGCTACGACGAACGGGGGTGGCGCAACGACCACAGGGATCACGGCTATCGCGACCACGAGCGACACTACAGAGAGGCTCGCGCTCGAGACTCCTCACGTCGCAGCGGAGATCGGCGCGACGAATCTCATCGCGTGCCGACTCAGGTGGGCGACCGCGATGGGAGTCGCACAGTCGCGCGGGCCGACGCGGATGCGCGGAACCGAAAACAGGTACGAGAGGTGCGCGAGCGAGAAACTCGGGCCGCAAAGAGTCGAATGCCCCGAGCGGAAGACCACCGCGCCACGCCGCCCGTTGATCTGGCCCACGTGACCCCGCCGCTGCGTCAAAATTCGCGCCGCGTGCACGCCCAGCCGCCGGCAGCTCCCTCTCGTTCGAGTCGGCGCGCTGCAACGGTGCCGGTTCGTCCGGAGCCCACGCAGTCGTCCGCCTCTTCCGGTCGACGCCATCCGCGCGAAAGCTCGGCGAGCCGAGGCAAGGAGCGCGTCCAGCCGCGACCCGCGGCCGTTCGCCGGGAGGCGCGGCAACCCGCAGTGCCGAGCCGAAGCCGCGCGCATGCCGCGCCGCCCCAGGCATCGGAGAGCCGGAGTTCGCGCGGCAGGGCGGCGCCCTCCGCAGACGCGCCTGTTGCCGAACAGTCGAAACGAGATGGCAGGAAGCAGCGAAAAGGCCGCGGGTTGGCCGATGCCGACCTGGCACCGACTCAGGATGAAGCAGCACCCCGGAGGGCTAGCGCGGGCGGCCGCTGAAGCCGGGCCCTATCATCGGCGCCGTGCGGGTTGGGATCGGCGACGTCCGGCTTTTCTTTGATGTCGAGGGCGCCGGCCTGGTACCCGACGGGCCCGCAATGCGCGCGCGGCCGACGCTGATCTTGCTGCACGGCGGCCCAGGCTTCGATCACAGCGGCTTCAAGCCGGCCTATGGGGTGCTCGCCGAGGACGCCCAGGTCATCTACCTCGACCACCGCGGAATGGGTCGGAGTGATCGCAGCAGCCCCGATCGCTGGAACCTCGATCAGTGGGCCGACGATCTGAAAGACTTCTGTGACGCGCTCGAGATCGAGAGCCCCGTGATCCTGGGGCAGAGCTTCGGGGGCTTCGTCGCCCAGCGATTCGCGGCGCGCCATCCCGAGCGCCTGGGTCGATTGATTCTGTCGAGCACCAGCGCGCGTCAGAACCTTTCTCGCGTGGTACGCGCCTTCGAGCGGCTCGCTGGCGCCGGGGCGGGCGCGGTCGCTCAGCGCTTCTTCTCGGAGCCCAGCATCGAGGCCGCCGGCGAGTACGCCCGCGTGTGCATGCCGCTGTACCGCGTGAGCGCCCAGGACACCTCAGAGAGGATGTCCCGCGCGGTCTTTCAGATGGACCTTCTCTTCGGCTGGGCACCAGGCGAGGGTGCCGAGATGGACCTGCGCGACGACCTGAGTCGCGTGATCTGCCCCACATTGATCCTGGCCGGGGAAGAAGATCCGCTCACATCCCTCGAGGCGGCCCAGGAAATGGCGGATTGCCTGCCGCCCGAGCAGGTGCGCTTCGAGCGGTTCGCCAAGGCGAGCCACGCTCTCGCCCACGATCGCCCCGAGGCCTACTTCGCGGCAGTTCGGGCCTTCATCGGCGCATAGTGTCCCGCGCACGGCTCGAGCTTCGCGTCGAAGACGTGGCTGTGCGCCGGGCCCTCGACGCGCTGTGTGGCGCGGTCGAGGCTTCCGGCGGTCGAGCGTTACTCGTTGGTGGCTGCGTTCGCGACGCGGCCCTCGGAATCACCTCGCCGGATCTCGATGTCGAGGTCTACGGCATCGAGCCGCAGGCCCTGATTGCGCTGCTCGAGGCCCACTTCGCGATCGATCTGGTGGGCGAGGCCTTCGGCGTGATCAAGCTCCGCGATGTTCCCATCGACGTTTCGATCCCACGCAGTGAATCGAAACGCGGCCGCGGTCACCGGGGGTTCGAGGTTGCATCGGATCCGCAGATGGATCCCCGCGACGCCGCGGCGCGCCGCGACTTCACGATCAACGCGATCGCCCTCGATCCGCGAGACGGTCGCCCGATCGATCCGTTCCGTGGGCTCGAGGATCTGGCTGCGGGAATCTTGCGGCACACGACCGAGAAGTTCGCCGAGGATCCGTTGCGAGTCCTGCGCGGCATGCAGCTGGTCGCCCGCTTCCAGTTGCAGCCGGCTCCGGAAACCCTGGCGCTGTGCCGCCGCATCGAGCCCGAAGGGCTGGCTCCGGAACGCCTGCTCGAGGAGTGGAAGAAGCTGATCTTGCTGGGGGTGCGCCCTTCGTTGGGGCTCGCCTTCCTGCGCGCCTGCGGTTGGATTCGACACTTTCCCGAGCTGGAAGCGCTGATCGGATGCGAACAGGATGCACGTTGGCATCCCGAGGGCGACGTCTGGACCCACACCCTCCACTGCATGGACGCCTTTGCGCAGGGGCGCATCGGAGACGAACGCGAGGACCTGATCGTAGGGTTCGCGGTGCTCTGTCACGATTTCGGAAAGCCCGTGACCAGCGAGAAGCAGAGCGATGGGAGTATCACCTCCCGAGCCCACGATGCCGTGGGCGTGGAGCCCGCGCGACATTTCCTCAATCGTCTGGCCCGCCGCGCCGAGTGGATCGACGCGGTCCTTCCCCTGGTCGCGTCACACCTGGCGCCCGTCGCGCTCTTCGATGCGGGAGCGGGTCCAGCCGCAATCCGCCGCTTGGCGCGTCGAGTGGGGAGGATCGATCGGTTGGTTCGCGTCGCCAGCGCCGACCAGCGCGGCCGCCCTCCCCGCCACCAGGACCCCTTCGAGGCCGGTGAGTGGCTGTTGGAACGGGCCCGGGAGCTCTCGATCGATCGAGCGCCGCCCGCACCGATCGTAATGGGACGCCACCTGCTCGAGCTCGGGCTCGAACCCGGACCCGGCTTCCGCCCGATTCTCGACGAGTGCTTCGAGCGTCAGATCGACGGAGAGTTCGAAACGCTCGAGGGGGGCGTGACCTGTGCGAGGTCAATCGTCGCCAGGGGAAGACAGCGCCCGGACTGAGTTCCAATCGCGCCTCCGCGCCCCGATTTGCGTATGCTGCGAGCGTGGATCTGGGATCGGTCGACGAAGTGCTCCGCACCACACGCAGTGTGCGGCGGCGGATCGATTTCGACCGGCACGTTGCACCCGAGCTGCTGGAGGAGTGCATCGAGATCGCCACCCAGGCGCCCACCGGGTTGAACCAGGAGAGCTGGCGCTTCCTGGTGCTGACCGAGCGCGAACCCAAGCTGGCCGTCGCCGATCTCTATCGCAAGGCCCTGGCCACCTTCGTCGAGGCGCGGGGCGTCGAGGTGCGTCCCGCACAGCGCTCACTGGCGGCTCGACTCCACGAGATGCCGGTGTTGGTGCTGGTCTGCAGCGAGGGGAGGGTGGTCTCGGACTCGCTGGCCATGCAGGTGGCCTTCTACGGCTCGATTCTGCCGGCCGCCTGGTCGCTGATGTTGGCCCTGCGTTCCCGCGGCCTGGGCGCGACCTGGACGACGCTCCATCTGCTTCACGAGCGCGAAGTGGCCGCTGCATTGAACATCCCCGACGATGTCACCCAGACCGTCCTGTTGCCGATCGGTCACACGCGCGACGCCGTCCTCAAGCCGGCGGTGCGCAAGGCTCCGCATCAGGTCACTTTCTGGAACGGTTGGGGCAAGCGACGGGACCCATCGGATTGAGCCGACGGCGCCGCCTGGTCAGCTCGCTCTTCGCAGCGCTGGGAATTCTTCTGGCGCCAACCGGATTCGCTCTTGCAGCCGAAGAGCCGTTCGCCGTGCAGGAGATCGCCAGCGCTGGGCGCACCCTGGCCGCCGAGATCGTCGATCTCGACGGCGATGGGCTCGGAGATCTGCTCCAGATCGTGTCACTCGGAATTCCGCCCAACCAATCGCGCTTCTTTCGTGTCTATCGCAATTCCTCGACGGGGATACCGAGCACGCCGAGCTTCGAGCGGAGTGTTCCGGAGGGCAGCGTGGCGTACGACCTCGCCGATGTGCACACCAGCCCAGGGGTCGAGGTGCTGCTGCTGGGACGTCGCGGCGTCAACGTGCTGTCGCTGGCAACGAGTGGTGCCCGCGTACTCGAATTTACGTTACCAGGAGCGGTGAGTGCAGGCGTGGCGGAGGACGAGCGCGGGCTCGACCGCATCGAGATTGCCATGCGCGCATTCGGGCCGGAGCCCTGGCTGATGGTGCCCGGATTCGGAGAGATCTTCTTCCTCTCGACGGCTGGCGCGCTGCTCGCTCGCCTCGATGTCGGTGGGCGTGCCAACTATTTCATACAACCTCCCGGACCGATCTTCGTGGAGAGCGACATCCAGCTCTACTTCGACGCGCCCAGGATCGCGACGGGTGACGTCGATGGAGACGGCCGCTCGGACGTCGTCAGCGCATCCCGCCACGAGCTGCGCGTATTCTTGCGCAAGCTGGACGGAAGCTTCTCGCAAGCGCCGGATCGTCGAATTGCCTTGGGACGCGTGGCGGAAAAGGATCACATTCGCGGCTCGGGGGCGGTTCGCTCGATGGCGCGCGACATCGATGCGGACGGCCTGTTGGATCTACTCATCTCGGAGACGCACGGAGGCATCGCGGACGCCAGCGCGTTGAGTTCGGTCTATCTCAACCACGGCGAGGGTTGGAACCTCGATCAACCCGACGCCGTCTTCGCCTCGGAGGAGTCCGTCAGTGCGGACGAGTTGATCGACCTCGATGGAGACCGCGACCTCGAGTTGGTGCACTACGTGGTGCCGATCAACGTCCTGGAGCTCGTCGAGATCTTCGTCACCCGAGCCATCGACGCCCATCTTTCCATCTATCAGGCCGACGTCGGTCGTGCGTATGGGAGCGAACCGCGCTACCGGCGCAAGCTCGATCTTCCGCTGGATTTCGAGACTTCTCGGCCAAAGGGCTTCGCGCCGACCTTCGATTTCGATCTCAACGCCGATGGTCGTCACGACTACTTGAGCGCGGACGGCGGCAAGAATCTGGAGGTCTTCCTTGCCAACGCCGAGCTGGGCTATGGCACTCGGCACGCCGTTCAATCGGTGCCCACCGAAGGAGCCATTCGAGCCGGCGACCTGAACGGTGATGGGTTGCCTGACCTCGTGATCTTCAACCCCCACCGACTCGACCAGTCGATCTACCTCGTCACCAACCTCGGCCGACTCGAGGGCACGCCGCTTTCACTGGAGCCGCGAGCCGGCTCCAAGTAAGCGCTGGGGGAGTCGTTGCGGATCCGGCGCCTAGTCATTAGGCGCCGAGTCGACTGGCGAAACTAAGCGCGAGCTCGGACAGGGGCCGAACCGCGTTGGCCAGCTTGAGTGCGTGTGCGCTCGCCGCAGTGCCATCGCGGACGCGTCCGATGATGCCCTGCAGGATCGCTGCGCTGCGGAAGAGGTTGTAAGCCAGGTAGAAGTCCAGGTTCTCGATCTCGTCGCGTCCGGTTCGGCGACAGTAGGCGGCGACGTACTCCGCTTCGGTGGGGATTCCCATCCGGGTGAGATCGGCATCCGAGAGGTCGTTGAAGCTCGCGCCCGGCGAGCGCCGCTGGGACAGCTGATAGGTCAGGTCGCCGAGGGGGTGGCCGATGGTGGAGAGCTCCCAATCGAGAATGGCGATCACCCGCGGTTCGCTGGGGTGCACGATCATGTTGTCGAGCTTGTAGTCCCCGTGAACGATGGTCGCGCTCTCGTCGGCCGGAATGTTCTCCGGCAACCACTCCATCAAGCGATTGAAGGCGGGAACTTCCTCCGTCTCCGAAGCGACGTATTGCTTCGACCATCGGCGAATTTGCCTGGCGAAGTAGTTGCCCGGCCGGCCGAAGTCCTCGAGGCCGATCGCCTGGAAGTCGATCGTGTGCAATCGACTCAGAATCTCGTTCATCGAATCGTAGACTGCGAAGCGTTCGGCCGGAGTCAACTCCGGCAGCACGGCGTCCCACATCACGCGCCCTTCGACGCACTCCATCACGTAGAACATGGTGCCGATGACGCTCTCGTCTTCGCACAGCACGTGGGCTCGAGGAACCGGGAAGTCGAGTTGGTTGAGTGCTCGGATGACCCGGAACTCTCGATCGACGGCGTGGGCCGATGGCAGCAGCGCACCGGGCGGCTTGCGCCTCAGCACGTAGGCTCCGCTCGCGGCGACCAGCTGATAGGTCGGGTTGGACTGGCCGCCCTTGAACTCCCGCACTTCGACGGGGCCCCTGAACTCGTCGATCGCCGCATCGAGATATGCCGCCAATCGATCGACATCGAAGCGGTGTCCGGTCAGGACGGGCTGGGTCCCGGTGAAGTGTTCGTAGAGGCCCGCTCGATCGGAACCCATGCACCCCTCCCGTGATTCGATGCCGTCCGCCCGCCGGGAGCGATCCGGGCCGGGCCCCGATGGCCAGGTCCTGCGTCTTCCGGCTATGCAGTGTACTCGTCGAATCCGACCGGGCCGTTGCAATCGAGCCGGTCGTAGCGTAGATTTAGACCATGCGGTCGAACCACATGGTCGAATCTGTCTCGAGAGCTGGGTTGGCGCGTCCCGGCGGCGGCGTAGTGTGAGCCCTCGGCCGCGCTTCGCCGCTCTGGCCCCGGACAAGGGGGCGGCCATCCTGCGCGCTGCAGCCGAGGAACTTTCGGAGCGCGGTATCGAGGGAGCCTCCTACAACCGGATCATCGCGCGGGCCGGCGTTAGCAAGGGCGCCATGTACTACTACTTTGACGACCAGTGGGATCTCTACGCGACCGTCGTCCGGGATGCCGGCGATCGGGCCGCGGCGGCCATCGGAGCCATCCATCCCTTCGATGACGCCCACAGCTTCTGGGACGCCGTCCTGGACTGGTACGGCCGCATGACCGCGTTCCTGGCAGCAGAGCCGGTGTTGGCGGGGCTGCTCAAGACCGTCATCGTCCAGCCGCGCGGGGCCCCAGTGGGTGAGGTGATGACCGAGTACATGGGGCGCGCCGAGCGTGCCTTCCACGGCGTGCTCGAGGCCGGCGTTCGGGTTGCTGCGATTCGCGACGACATCCCGATCGAGTTGCTTACGAGGCTCGCCTTCGCGCTTGGCGAGGTGCTGGATCGCTGGACCCTGCAGCACTGGGAGACGCTGACTCCCGAAAAACTCGAGGCGCTTCCGCGGGAGATGTTGGCCATGCACATGCGCGCTCTCGCCCCGCTCCCTCTGCTGCTGGAGTGGGAGACACAGGAGAGACATCGATGATTCCGAATCAGTGGTATCCGCTGCTCGAAACCCGGAAGGTCGGTCGAAAGCCCGTGGCTGTGACCCGAATGGGCGAGAAGCTCGTGCTCTGGCGCGACGGTTCCGGCCGCGCCGTCTGTATGCGCGACCGTTGCCCGCACCGCGGCGTGGCGCTGAGCCGCGGCAAGGTGGTCGATGGCGAGCTCCAATGCCCCTATCACGGATTTCGCTTCGAGTCCGGCGGAGATTGCGTGGCGATGCCCTGCGAGGGCCGGGACGCGAAGATTCCCGCCGGCATGCGGGCGCAGCCCTATCCGGTCCGCGAGGCGCACGGGTTGATCTGGCTCTTCTGGGGCGAATCCAGTCAGCCGCTACCCGAGATTCCCTGGTTCGACGAGGCGGGCGAACATCGGCCCGGCGGCGCGAGCGCCTCGTTCACCTGGCCGGTCAACTTCGCGCGCAGCGTCGAAACCAACTTCGACATCCACCACACGCCGTTTGTCCACGGCAATAGCCTGCCCGGTATGGGCTCGCGCCTCGATCCCTACACGGTCGAGACCGAGGGAAACCACATCATCACGGCCGGGCAGCTGCGCAAGGAGGACGCCGAGCGGGGCATCGCGTTTCGCATCGAGTTCAAGGTTCCGAGCATCACCTATTTCGAGTTCGGGAAGTTGGCGTTTCTGGTCGCCGACTGCCCGGTCGACGACGACAACACCTGGCGTTATGCGATCTACTACCAGGACTACGTGACAGTTCCAGGGTTGCGGCGGATCGGATCCTGGCTCTCCCTGCAGCTCGATTGGAAGTGGATCCAGCTCCGGCAAGACCTCCGGATGGTGGAGACGTTTCAGCCGAAGCTCCCCCAGGATCATCTCGACCGCCTGGTCCGCGCGGACGCCGGCACGGCGGCCTACCGCAAGCTGCGGCGCAAGTTGATCGATGCTGCCCAACAAGGAGACCACGAGTCGGGCGATCCGGCTCTGCGCCGCGTATCGTAACCGCTTGGATGGATTGGCTGCGTGTCACCTACCGGCTGCAGGTCGACGCCACCAGCGCCGCCGCGCGCGCGGCCGAGATCGCTTTGGAGCAGACCGTCGAGGTCCCCCGCTCGGCGATTCGAGATGCTTTTGTCACGGATCAGATATTGGGCCGGGTCGAGGACGTGGTCCCGGATCCGACCGGTGCTCAGCTGGCGACCATCGCGTACCCGGCTGCCGCGACGGCCGGCGACCCGGCGCAGCTCGTCAACGTGCTGTTCGGCAACTCCTCACTACACCCCGACATCGAGTGTGTGGACATGTCACTTCCGACGTCGCTGTTGGAGAGGCTCGGAGGCCCGCGTTTCGGAATCGCTGGCTGGCGAGATACCGTCGGAGTCCACGATCGACCCCTCACCTGCACCGCGATCAAGCCGATGGGACTCGCACCCAAGGCACTCGGCGAGCTACTGCGGACCTTTGCGCGCGCCGGAATCGATGTCATCAAGGATGATCACGGCCTGGCAGAACATTCCTTTTGTCCCTTCGAGGAGCGCGTTCGCACCTGTCTGGCGATTGTCGACGAGGTGGCTGACGAGACCGGGCACAGGGCCACCTATGTTCCGAATCTGATCGGGACCCCTCGGACGCTGTTCGACCAGCTACAGGTCGCCGAGGATCTCGGCGCGCGGGCGGTGATGACTTCGCCGATGCTGATCGGCTTGCCGGTCTTCTGGGAACTCTGCCAGCAACACGCGTCGGTTCCCGTGCTCGCGCACCCGTCGTTTGGCGGCGCCCAGCGGATCGCGCCGGCATTGCTATTCGGCGCTCTGTTCCGATTGCTCGGGGCCGATGCCGTGATCTACGTCAATTTCGGCAGCCGCTTCAGCTACAGCCCGCAGGTGTGTCGCGCCATCGCCGATCGATTGAAGGCCGACTGGGGGCCGCTTGCGCCCGCGCTGCCCGTTCCCGCCGGAGGAATCGCAGTAGAGAGTGCTAGCGACGTGGTCGACTTCTACGGCCGCGACGCGATGCTGTTGATCGGAGGCAGCCTGCAGGTCGATCCGGATGCCATTGAAGCGCGTAGTCGTGAGTTCGTCGAGGTGGTCCGTCGCTACACGTCTGAATGAAGTGCCGCGCAGCTAGAGCAGATCGAGCTGGTGGGGCTCGCCGAGCACTTCGTCGAAGTCGTGACCCACCTGGGAGAGGATGCCGTCGGCGATCGGCCGCAACACGCGGTCCAGGTAGTGGCGTCGGTCGATATGTTCGGGGAGCGGCCGCCCGGGAAGCACTGGTTCGGGGCCCTGCTCGGTGATCAGGTAGCGGATCACGGGGCCGACGGCGCCGCCGGCTTTGCGAGCGGCCTGGATGTGGGGAGGTGTCGACGCCGTGTAGCTCTCCACGCTGGCCTTGCGCACCCGTTTGGCGTAGACGAGCTCGTCATCGCACTCGCCGGCGCGCACGCTGGCAACGAGATCGATGGCGAAGGGCATGACATCGCGGTCGCTGAACAAGCGCTCGAGCAAGCCGCGCTGCAGGCGCCCGGCGATCGCTGGCCAGTCGCGCCGCACGGCTTCGAGCCCGACGATTTCGAGTCGCCCGTTCACCGATCCCGCGTAGCGTTTCTTGCTCCCCGAGCTTCCTCCACGCACTTTGGGTAGGAAGAGTCGGTCGAAGACCCGCTCTAGTTCGAGCAGTAGCTTCGGCTCGACCCGATACTGCTCGCGAATTCGTCCCGAGATCTGCTCCTCCACACGGCTCCTCAACGCCTCGGCCTCGGCCTCGGCTCGAGCGCGGGAGTTGCGGCTGCGCAGCTGGACGAAGACCGAATCCGTGTCGCCGTACAGCACCTCAACTCCTTCGGCTCGCAGGGCATCGCGGGTCCAGTGGAGGGTCTGCTGCCCGAATCCGGTGATGGCGTTCGCGATTTTCGGATCGAAGAAGCGACAGGAAGCTGCACCGAGTACTCCGAACATCGCGTTCATCATGATCTTGATCGCTTGATCGGCGTAGCGATCCCCCCGCTGCTTGGCGGCTTCGCGCCGCTCCATGAAGCGCTCGATCACACTGGGCAGGATCGCCTCGGCGCGAGAGAAACGTGCACCGTTGGGAGCGTCGATTGTCTGCGGCGCTCCGCTCTCACCGTGCAGAGCCCTTGCGTGAGCGAGGGGGTCGAGATTGAAGGTCCGAATCAGGCTCGGGTAGAGGCTCTTGAAGTCGTATACGGCGACGTTTCGAAACAATCCCGGCACCGGCTCGAGGAGCGCGCCACCGCGTACGACGGCGGTCTTGCGCGAGGCATCGACGCTTGGGGCGACTACACCGGACCGACGCAACTCGGGCAGATAGACGAGGTCGAACGAAGCGATGCTCGCGCCCACGCGATCGAGCTGCATCCCGCAGAGCAGGCTCCGTTCGATCGCGAGATCGACGAGCCCCTCGTGCTCGAGAATTTCGAGCACGAGCCTGGCGTCTTCGAGATTGTAGGCGGCCAGCTTCTCGGGCTCTTCGCGATAGAGGCGCTGGATTTCCTCGACGGAGTCCTGTGCGTCGGCATCGATCAGCTTACCTCGGCCGAGTAGCGCGCGTGCCACGGTTTCGAGCCGGTAATCGGCAAGCCGGATGGCGTCGCGGACCAGCGGGATGCCGTCTAGGACGACGCGGCCGGGAACCTCCGCGCGAGATTGACGCGCGAAGCGAGCGTCCTGCTGAAACGTGACGGCTCCACCGGCGCGCCCGATCCGACCAGGTACGCCCAATGCGTCGCAACGCTTCAGCCAGGTGCGCAGATCGAAATCGACGACGTTCCAGCCTGTGATGATGTCTGGGTCCAATTCGCGGATCCGTTGGCTCACGGCGGCCAAAAGCTGGCTCTCATCGTTATGAGAGATCGCTCCGGCAACTGCCGAGCGATGCACCAGGTGGACCTCTTCGACCCCGTCGTCGGTGGCCAGAGCCGCCGAGAAGATTCGACTCGCATCCCTCGTGGTTTCGAGGTCGAGCGACAGCTGGCGCAGCGAGGGTCGCCAGGAACAGGCTGCGAGCGAAGGGTTGTGAAAGCGAACGAATCCCGCGCGGACTACCTCGGCCGGACCATCGATCTCGACCGAGGCTCGGATCCCCCAGTCGATGAGATAGCGGTAGGGAAATCGAATATCCGACTCGAAGCAGGGCAAACCGCCCGCTTCGAGACGGTCGCGCAGGGGCGGAACCGCGGCTGGAATCGATGCGTTGATCCGGATGACCTCGCGGCCGCGAAAGTCGCGGAGGCCGGTCTCCTCGATTTCGATGTCGGACACCCCTGCGAGGGCGCTCGCGTCGGTCTTCAGCGCGAAGAAGTAGGGGCGGAAGCGGTCGTCTTCGACCAGGAAGGCTTCGCCACTCTCGAGCCTACCGTAGAGCTGGATTACCGGGCGCCCGTGGCGGACGCGGTAGGTTGGCTGGAGTATGAATCCGCGGGCCTGCATCGTGTTTCAGGCGGGGCTCGACGAGCCTGAAAGCCCGACTCATGAATCCCCCGTCGGGGTTGATGGGATGGACTCTAGTGGAGCTGTGAGTG
>CAXMOC010000046.1:0-15950 GCA_964194865.1 uncultured Opitutales bacterium
GGCTGATGCTCGAAGACCCGGCCGTCGCCCTGACGATCTTCACGTTGTCGATCTTTGTCGGATTCGAAGTGATTTCGAAGGTGCCGCCCCTGCTTCATACGCCGTTGATGTCGGGTTCGAACGCCATCTCCGGCATCACGATCGTGGGTGCGATCCTGGCTGCGGGCAACGAAGACCGCACCCTCTCCAGCGCGCTTGGTTTCGTCGCCATCGTATTCGCCACAATCAACGTCGTCGGCGGCTTTCTCGTCACCAACCGGATGCTCGCGATGTTCCGCAAGAAGCCGAACCGATCGTGAACAGCCACGCCATCCAGTTCGCGTATCTCGCCGCAGCGGTGTTGCTGATCCTCGGGATGCGAAACCTCTCGTCTGCTCGGACGGCGCCGCGCGGAAACCTGATGGCCTCCATCGGGATGCTGATCGCGGTGGTGGCGACGCTCTTGATGCAGGGTGTCGTCGACTACACCGTCGTGTTCGCCGGAATTCTCGTGGGATCGGCGATCGGCGCCGTGTTGGCACAGCGAATCGAGATGACGGCGATGCCGCAGATGGTGGCTCTGCTCAACGGTTTTGGGGGCGGCGCATCGGCCCTGGTGGCGACTTCGGAATTCCTCACCTACGAGCGCGTGGGCTCCACGCCCGAAGGAGTGGTGCCCTACGCGATCGTCGCGGGCGTCTTGATCGGCTGCGTGACCTTCACGGGCAGCCTCATCGCGTTTGCCAAGCTGCAGGAGCTGATGCGGGGAGCCGCCATCACCTACCCGGGGCAGAACTACGTCAACTTGTTGATCGGGATCGGAGTGCTCGGCCTGGGTGCGTTTGTCGTCATGGATACCCAGGCGCTTGGGCCGTACTGGATCCTCGCGGGCCTAGCCCTTGTGCTGGGGGTGCTGCTGGTGATCCCGATCGGCGGCGCGGACATGCCGGTGGTGATCTCGTTGCTCAACTCCTACTCGGGTCTCGCTGCGTGTGCGACGGGCTTCGTACTCGGGAACAGCGGGCTCGTGATCAGCGGATCCCTGGTGGGCGCGTCGGGGATCATCTTGACGATGATCATGTGCGATGCCATGAATCGTTCGATCGGCAGTGTGCTCTTCGGTGCGTTTGGTGCCCCTGCGGCGGGCGGAGCCGGGCCCACGGATTTGGGCTCCCAGGGAACCGCCAAGGGCTACACCCCGGAAGATGCAGCGGTGATCTTCGCCAACGCGCGCTCGGTGATCGTGGTGCCGGGTTACGGAATGGCCGTCGCGCAGGCCCAGCACGCGGTGCGGGAGCTCGGCGATTTGCTCGAGGAGTCGGGGATCGCGGTCAAGTACGCGATCCATCCCGTCGCTGGGCGGATGCCGGGCCACATGAACGTGCTGTTGGCCGAGGCCGACGTTCCGTATGAGCAGCTCGTCGAGATGGACGAGGTCAATCCCGAGTTTCCCGAGACGGATGTGGCGTTGGTGATCGGCGCCAACGACGTCGTCAATCCCCAGGCGCGCACGGAGAAGGGGAGCCCCATCTACGGAATGCCCATTCTCGACGTCGACCGCGCCCAGCATGTCTTCGTGATCAAGCGCAGCATGAATCCGGGCTTCGCCGGCATCCAGAACCCGCTGTTCTTCCACGACAACACCATGATGATCTTCGGAGACGCGAAGAAGACGGTCTTGAAAATCGTGCAAGCCGTTCGGAACTTCAACTGAGCAGGGTCGCCGCCCCGCTTCGGCGGTCTTCCCCGTTGGCGCAGCGCGGGCTAGTCGCCGAGCAATTGCTGTCGGCGTTCCTCGTTCTGACGCATCGCGCGTTCGGCGGCGTCACCGGCGCGTCGGGGGAGCGTTCGCCGGTCCACGGCTTCGTCCTCTCCCGAAACCAGCACCCCGCCGAAGGCGCCATCGACTCCCTTGAGATAAAGCTCGGCGCTGGCCCAGAGTGCAAGCAGCGTCCCGGCGATTCCGAATATTCTTCCCATGCTGGAAGCCTCCGATTGGATCAAAAATCCATCGGTCGATTCCCATCGGGGCCTGAGCGGCGCAAGCGGTGCTGAACCGGCGCCTCTCGTTCGCTGCGCTCCTGTTGGCGGGGGCTTCGCTGGGATGTGCCACGGGGCAGCTCGAACCACGCTGCGCGATTCCCAGCGCCCCCACTCGCCCGGCACCTCTGCTGTGGCGCGCGGAAGCTGCTTCGGAGGGCGGCGGCCTGCTCTACCTCTTCGGCTCGGTACACGTGGGGGCCGAGGCGACGCCGCAGCTGACGGGAGAGATTCACGACGCCTACGAAGAGTCGGACGAGCTGGTGGTGGAGATCGAAATAGACGATGTCGCGGTCGCCCAGATCGCCGCCAGGCTGGCGGGCCGCGGTCGCCTGGAACCCCCGAAGCAGCTCGGGGATGTGCTGTCGGCGCAGACCTTGGAGCTGCTCGTCGAGTATCTGAAACAGCGAGAGCTCGAGCTTTCGATGGTCGAAGGCCTGAAACCGTGGTTCGTGACCCATTGGCTGGTCGCTCTGGAGCTCCAGTCGGCTGGCTACGAGTCGGAGTACGGGATTGACCGCTACTTCGTCGAGAAGTCCCAGGGCGTCAAGCCGGTGGTGGCGCTGGAGAGTGCTCAGCAACAGATCGATCTGCTCGATGGTCTGCCGCTTCAAGTACAGGAAATCATGCTGAGAGACGCGCTCGATCGCAGTTCGAACTTCGACACGGCGACGGATCAGATGATCCGAGCCTGGCAGCGCGGTGACGAGCGTGCACTCGAGCAGCTCGTCTTCCAGCCCGTGGAGGACAACAGCGACTTCGAGGCGTTCTACGAGACGATCTTCTACGAACGAAACTTCGCCATGAGCGAAAAACTGTCGGATCTATCACGCGACGGAAAGACCCGCTTCGTGGTGCTGGGCGCCGGTCACATGCTAGGGCCGCGGGGCATTCCATCAGCGCTGTGCACCAATGGATTCAGTGTTCGCCGCGTTTCGGGAGGCGGCACGGAACCTCCCTCCAACTGACGCCCCGCGCGATCCCCGGCCCCTAGCAACCAACGTCAGCGTTGGCGCTCCCGATCCAGGAACTGTTGCAGCAGCTCGGGCCTTCCCGCACCCATGCCGGTGTCGATCAGGGTCTTCGGCTGGTTGTACTTGCGCGTGGCGCCGTGGAAATCGATGTAGACGCCTCCCGCTTCCCGCACCAGCAGGTCACCAGCGCAGACATCCCACTCGTTCTTCGGCGCCACCGAGATGTTGAGATCGCCGTCTCCGCAGGCGATACACGCCAACTTCCAGGCGATCGAACCCACCGGCCGCAGCTCCTTGAACCAGCCTTCGTAGGGGGCGAACTGATCGCGCGATATCTCGGTTCGGCTCGCGATGACCACGGCGTCTTCGAGTCTCTCGCACGGGGAAACCGACGCACTCTCGCCGTTGCGAAACGCGCCTCCGCCGCGTGTGGCCCAGACCGCGACGTCCGCCACGGGGTTCAAGATCACTCCCACCACCGGCTCTCCGGCTTCGGTCAGGGCAATCGAGACCGCGAACTCCGGAATTCGCTTGGTGAACTCCTTGGTTCCGTCCATCGGATCGACGATCCAGACACGGGGGCACTCCAGGCGTCCGTCGTCGCGGATGGTCTCTTCCGAGAGGATCGCATCGCCTGGAAAGGCGGCGCTCAAGCGCGCTGCGATCGCCCGGTCGGCTTCGAGATCCGCAAGCGTCACCGGGTTGTCCTCGGACTTTTCCCAGCTGCGGGTTCCGTGTTCATAGTGGTGGTTCAAGATGGCACCGCCCTCTCGGGCGGCCTCCAGGGCGACCGACAATTCGTGTTCGTAGCTCATGGCGAGTCAGTATACTGGCCCCATGCGAATCCAGGACGTCGAACTCGGTTACCTGGCCACTCCCGATGGCGGCGCACACCCGGCAGTCGTGATGATTCACGATGTCTGGGGTCTAACCGAACACACTCGAGATCTCGCCCGCCGCTTGGCGACCGAGGGCTTCGGGGTATTGGCGGTGAACCTCTATCGTCACCGTGACTCGGTGCAGATCGACAACCCGGGCGCGTGGATGCGCGCCCTGTCCGATCCCGAGATCCTCGATGACATCCAGTCTGCGGTCGATTTCCTGGCGGGTTCCAAGGGCGGTGCCGGGCAGAAGGTGGGAGTGGCTGGATTCTGCATGGGTGGCATGTATGCGCTGATGGCCGCTTGCTCTTGCACGGGGTTGTCGGCGAGCGTCGCCTACTACGGCCTGCTGTCGCATCGCCATGGTATCCTGCACAGCGAAGAGGGTCTCGATCCAGCCCTCAAGCCGCGCGAGCCCCTCGATGCTGTTGGAGATCTGGCCTGTCCGCTGCTGGCGTTCTTCGGGGATCAGGACGAATTCGTTCCGGCGGCGGATATCGAGCAGCTCGAGTCCCGCTTGAAGCAGACCTCGCAGACCCACGAGGTCGTTGTCTACCCCGGAGCGGGACACGCTTTCATGAACGACACCAGACCCGACGCCTACCGGCCCGACGCGGCTGCAGATGCCTGGGTTCGGATGCTCGAGTTCCTGCGCAAGCAGCTCGGCTGAGCCCACGCTCGGACCCTCGTCGCGACCACTCAGACCGACGCGAAGCCCGCGATCAGCTCGCCCGCAGGAGCACCAGGGCCAGGGTTCGCCCGCGGGTGGCAAAGCGGGTCGCGGTGCAATCCACCGGGATCTGGGCTCCCGAGCGGTCTTGGAGCGCGCTGCTGAAGCGCCGGGAATCCGCTCCCTCGGTCATTGCGTCGAGCTCGGTCCACCAGTTCTCCTTCGCCGATTCGGGGACGAAGGCCATGGCCTGGACACCCAAGAGGGCGTCGCGGGCCACGCCGAGCAGGGCGCCGGCGGCGGGGTTGGCGTCTGCGATCAACCCCGTATCTGCGTCGATGGCGAGGAAGGCATCGGCGACGCGATCGATTGCCGCGATCACCGCCCTGCGGCTCGCCCGAGGCGTTCCGCTGGAGCGGCGGTTGCCCTGGGTATTTCGCAGAGAGCTGCGAAAATGGGCCAGCAGCGGATCGAGCGCGTCTCGTACATGGCTGGCGCGGTCGCCGGCTACTTCTGCCGCGGCGTCGGACCAGGCGGCGAGCAGGGCGTTCACCCGGCGCTCCTGGGCCCGAATTCCCTCCAGCGCGGGCTGGGAGAGCACGCCCCGCTTCAGAGATGCTGCCGCGAAGGAACGGAATCGCCGCAGCACCTCGCTCTCGACCGCGGCTGGGTCGGGAGCTGCCGGGCCCAGGCGCGAGGTCATCACGGCCTCGATCTGGGGCCGCTTCGAGATCAACCAGATCGCGATCTCGGCGTTGGCAGACACGCGTGCAGTCTAGCCCATGTGTGGATTGCCCCATTTTGTCGGCTGGTCTGGGCCCGGAGTGCCGCGAGCCCAGGAGGGGCGGTGTTGGGCCCGGGGCGCAAACTGCTGGCTCAATGGCCCGCGGCTCCGTGCCGATGAGTAGTGAAATGTCCGAAAACCCGTCGCCGCTCGAAAATTCGCTTCCCAAGCGCCTGGTGATCAGTCATGCCACGGCCGAATCGTTCGCACCTCTGAGCCGCGCGATCCTGGCGAAGCTCGGCTACACGATCGTGATGCCCGAGGAATTCGAGCCGATTGCAGTGGAGCTGGATCGCGATCGCCCGGATCTGCGGATCGTCGACGAGCGCAGCTTGCCCGAGATATCCGATGACGGCGGCCCGCCCGTGCCGGTCATCGTGCTGACGGGCCGGCACGGGGTGACTGGCGCCGACTGCCGAATCGCAGGTGCCATCAAGCGTCCGGCGGGTCTTCACGAGCTCTACCGACTGATGCAACAGGTTCTGGAGGACAGACCTCGAACGGCGCCCCGTGTCGCGACGCACCTGGCCGCCCAGGCGATTCGCGAGGGCAAGGAGTGGCAGGTTTCCGTGCTGTCCCTCTCGGAGAATGGTTGCCTGATTCGCAGCCCGGAGACCCTGCTGCTCGGGTCTCGCCTCGGTCTGCGATTGCACCTGCCCCGCAGCGGCGCGCTCGAGTTCGACGCGGAAACCGCCTACCAGCTGGTCCCGGACATGGGTCTGATCTTCCACGCCACCTCACCCGCGGTGCGTACGGCGATCTCCGATTACGTCCAGGCCGCCCTGCTCGAAGGCTGACCAGACCGGCACGCTTGCGACGCAGCCGTTAGACTGGCCGCCCGATGGCGGATGGCGACTGGCGCGGCCTCGACCTGTTTTCGCCGACCCCGGAACACGCTCTGCTCGCCGATACGTTGCGAGACTTCGTCAGCCGGGAGGTGGAGCCCCAGGCCGCAGAGCACGACCGCTCGGAGTCGTTCAATCACGCCCTTTTCCGGCGGACTGGCGAACTCGGACTGCTCGGTGTGACGCTCGGCGAGGAGTATGGGGGCGTGGGCCTCGATGCCTCCGCCGCAGTGGCGATCTTCGAAGCGCTGTCGACCGCCGATCCGGGTTTCGCGCTGTCCGTGCTGGCTCACGCGATCTTGTTCGCCCAGAACGTCAATGCCAATGGCGACGCGGAGCAGAAGCGAAGAGTGCTTCCACATGCCGCTTCGGGCGAATGGATCGGTGGGATGTGCATGACGGAGCCCGAAGTGGGCACAGACGTGATGGCCATGCGCACGCGCGCCCGTCGTGATGGCGACGGCTATCGGTTGAATGGAATCAAGACGTTCATCACGAATGGCGGCGTCGACGAAAAGACCCTCGGTGATGCGTTCGTGGTCTACGCCGCAACCGGAGAGCGGAACATCACTTCATTTCTCGTCGAGCGGGGGATGGAGGGCTTCAAGCTCGGACAGAAGTGGAAGGACAAGCTCGGTATGCGCTCGTCGTTCACTTCCGAGCTGGTCTTCGAAGACGTTCGCGTGCCCGTCGCGAACCGGCTGGGCGAGGAGGGCGAGGGCGCCGTGGCGATGATGCGAAACCTCGAAATCGAACGCCTCACGCTTGCGGCCATGTCGGTGGGAATCGCCAAGCGTTGTCTCCAGGTGATGGTCGCCTATGCGAACGATCGCAAGACCTTTGGTGTCCCGATTCGAGAGCACGGACAGGTCCAGCGTTACATCGCCGAGAGCTACGCCGAGTTCCGGGCCGCTCGAATCTACGTCTACGACACCGCCCGCCACATCGACCTGACCGCGACGGGCCAGCGCATCGACGCGGACGGCGCCAAGTTGTTCGCCGCACAGGTAGGCAAGCGGGTGGCCGACGCAGCCATCCAGGTGCTCGGTGGCTACGGCTACATGGGCGAGTACGTGGTCGAGCGGTTGTGGCGAGACGCCAAATTGCTGGAGATCGGGGGCGGGACCCTCGAGGCTCATCACAAGAACCTGGCGAGCGATCTGTGCCGGGACCCGACGCGGATCTAGTGCAGGTCGAGCTTTGCCGGAGACATCGGCGGGTTCGCAGCCCCGGTCAGCTTCAGCTCCGACCAGCGCGCGTAGGCTTCGCTGGCCTCGTCCGAAAACCCCAGATCCTCGGCCGTGAGGGCGAGCCCCGAGACCGCTCGTAGATCGTTGGGCTCCAGCTTCGCCGCGCGCCGGTAGGCCACGTAGGCATCGGCGACGTTCTCGCGACCGCGCTCGATGTCGCCGAGATCGACCCAGAGGGCCGCGTCCCGGGGCGCCAAGCGGATTGCCTCCTCGAGATGTCCGATCGCGCTCTCGGTATGGCCCGCCTCGGCGTGGATGCGGGCGCCCTGACGCCTCAGCATCAAGTCATCCGGGCGAACCCGAATCGCAAGCTCGATCGCGCGAGACGCCTCTTCGTGCCGCCCAGCGGCGGCGTAGCTGGCGGCGATGTCACCGGGCACCGCCGGGGTTGGAGGGCTCGCGCAGGCGAGCATGAGGCTGAGAGGGACGATCGCATGGAACGGACGCATCTGGGCTACCCCCTGCGATGGTCTATCGGAAGGTCGCCGGAGACGCGTGAATTTTTTTCTGGGCGCGCTCGAGCTGAGGGCTCAGCTGGCGTCGAGCCGCTCCATCACCGCGCGCACGATCAGGGGCCAGGCGATCGTTGCGTCACTGAAGACCTCGGAGAAGCGTCCTCCCTCGGACTCAGGGACGAACTTCCCCCAGGAGACGCCTTCGCTGTAGCCGCAGCCCGACAGGCCCCCCCAGTGCTCGGGCTCCGGGCAGATTCTCACCGCGTAGCGATAACGGCGCACGGGCTCGGTGCTGCCGAGCCGGCTGCGCAAGATCTCCAGATAGGGTCCAACCTGCTGCGCCCAGTTGCGTGGGACACCGCCGCCGATCGTGAAGATGCCGAGCGATTCGTGCTGGCGGACTCGCTCGGCGAAGTCATCCAGGTCCAGGAAAGGATCGAAGCGATAGGCGCTCTGGCCCTTGGCGACTCGCAGGTGGTTGTGGATGCCCAGATCCAACCCGAGTTCGGAATCGGTGAACGCCGGAACGTAGACCGGCACGTCTTGTTGGACTGCGCTCTTCAGGATGGCGCGCCCCGGCGTATGCTTCTCGAGATCGCGGCCGAGCAGTTCCGAGATGAGCCGGCTGGAGAGCACGCGGTCTTCCGGTAGCCCCTCCAGTGCGCGCTGAAGGATGCGCTCCACGTCATCCAGATTCTTCTCGAGCTCGAGCGTGTCGTAGACGCGGTTGTAGCCCCGCTGGTAGAGGTCTTCGTCCTGCATGCCGGGTTGATGCTTGAAGTGGAGCATCCCGGCGCCTTCACTCAGGCCGTGGGTCATGAGTGCACCCGTCGTCACCAACGCGTGGATCCAGCCCCTGTCGATCATTTCGCACAGCAATAGGCCTTGTTTTGCGATCGTCATTGCGCCCGAGACGGTGACCACCCGAAAACAATCGCGGTCGCGGATCATCGCCTCGAGTACATCGGCCGCTTCACCGAGTCGCCGGCCACCGAAGGCGGTCTGACTCATCGCTCGGACGAGCGCATCGACGCTGTCGGTCTGGGTCAGATCCAGCGGGGCCAGCGGTGTCAGCCCGTCTTCGTGGCCAGTTCCGTACTTACTCTCGTCGCGGGGGTCAGCCATCGGTCGCTCCGCAGGTCAGGCGCGCACCTTAGCAGAGTGGTTCCAGCTCGTCGGGAGTGAATACGGGGAGGGAGCATTCGACTCCTCGGCAGAGGTAGGCGGTTGCGCGGCCGTCGACGGGGTGGCGACCTTCGATCCAGAGTCGATCAACATCGCCCGCGGCGGCATCGGGTGCAAGCAAGATCACGGCGTCTTCGGGACGCAGCGCGCTGCGAGCCCGTTTCGCAAGGGCTTGCGCGGCGGGGTCATGCGTTTCTCCGATGACCACCGCCACCGAAGGGGAGCGTTCTGCCAGGAGCGAAGCCCGAGCCAGGGTGGGAAACGCTTCCGGGGCCCGTTCGAGCATGAAGGCGTGGGTTCGAAGCAACCGGTCGGCAATCTCCCGCAGGTCGTTGCGACCCGCGATGCTCGAGACCCGGATCAAACCCAATGCAGCCAATCCGGTGGAGTGGGGCGTCGCTCCGTCGTGATCGGAACGCGGCCGCTGCACCAGAAGTTCGCCGTCGCTGGGCGTCAGAAAGAGATCCGCCTCTTCTGTGTCGAAGAAGCGGGTGGCGATGTCGTCCGCAAGTTTCAGCGCCGCCCCCAGGAAGCGGTCTCCGCCGCCGGCCCGATGCAAGTCGAGGCACGCTTCGAGCATCGCCGCCATGTCATCGAGAAAGGCGGGAACGCGCGCGCGCCCCTCGTCGAAGATGCGCAGTAGACGCCCATCGCTCGCAACCAGCTTGTCGAGGACGAAGTCCGCGACGGCGACGGCGTCGTCGAGCAGGGCTGGATCGTCGAGCAGGCTTCCGGCTCGGGCCAGGCCCGATATGGCCAGCCCGTTCCAGGCGGCGAGCCGTTTGTGATCGGTTCCCGGTACGATCCGCGCTTGCCGAGCCTGGCGCAGGGCAGCACGCTCCGCTTCGAACCGGCCGCGAGGCGCATCGTCGGTCTCGTGGAGTACGGTTGCACCCTCCTCGAAGTTACCGAGCGGCGTAACGCCGTAGGCGGAGCAGAAGGCCGCGGCGCGATCGCCGAGGGCTGCGTCGATCTCGGCGGGCGTCCAGACGTAGTACTTGCCCTCTTCACCCTCGCTATCTGCGTCGAGGCTGGCGTAGAGCCCGCCATCCGGGGCGGTCAGCTCGCGGCGCATGAACTCGACGGTCTCGCGAATCGGCCACACCAGCCCGTCGTCGGATCGTCCGCTGCGTCGCCACGTCTCGGCATAGACCCGCAGAAGCTGGCCTTGGTCGTAGAGCATCTTTTCGAAGTGGGGAACGCCCCAATGGTCGTCGACCGAGTAGCGGTGAAACGCACCACCGACGTGGTCGTAGATCCCGCCCCTCGCCATCGAGTGGCAAGTCAGGATCACGTGCGTCAGGGCGTCCTGCGCCTCGGCGGCCGGTAGCACATCGGTGGCCGCCAGCAGCAGATCCAGTGACGGAGGTGTCGGAAACTTGGGCGCGCCGCCGAAGCCGCCTCGTGTGCGGTCGGCATTTGCGAGCAAGCGTCGAGCGGCCTGAACGACGGTCTCTGCTCCTGGCAGTCCGCTCGCGACGCCGGTGACGCGCTGGTCGAGCGCGTGAAGCAGTTGCCTGGCCGTGTCGTCCACATCGCCGCGGCGGTCGCGGTAGGCCTCGGCAACCCCTCGAAGCAGCTGGCTGAAGGCTGGCATTCCGTGGCGCGGCTCGGGTGGGAAATACGTCCCTCCGTAGAAGGGTTCACCGCCCGGCTTGCAGAAGACCGTCAGAGGCCAACCCCCGCGACCGACGAACCGCGTTACCGCGTCCATGTAGATCTGGTCGATGTCGGGCCGCTCCTCGCGGTCGACCTTGATGCATACGAAGTGTTCGTTCATCAACGAGGCCGTCTGGGGATCCTCGAAGGATTCGCGCTCCATCACGTGACACCAGTGGCAGGCGCTGTAGCCGATCGAGATCAGTAGCGGCTTGTCCTCCGCGCGGGCGCGGTCGAGGCCTTCGGCGCCCCAGGGGTACCAGTCCACGGGGTTGTGCATATGTTGGCGTAGGTAAGCGCTTGTCTCCCCGGAAAGCCGGTTGCTCGGATGTTGCTCTTGCGAATCGCTCAATGAGTCCCCGGGTTGACTGTGAAGGCGTAAGCTACCCGACGGAAGAGGTGTCGTCCGCCCATCGAGAGGAGAGGTTCAACGACATGTCAGACAGCCGACCGCCGCTCGCTCCTAGTCAGGTCGAGGCGTTTCACCAGACGCTTTCGAATTGGGGGCGCTTCGGAGAGCGAGATCAGCTCGGTGCCCTCAATTGGATCACGGACGAGAAAAGAGCCGCCGCGGCGGGTCTGGTGCGCAGCGGACGCGCCGTCTCTTGTGCCCGTTCACTGCCCACCCAAGCCAGCCCGGACAATCCCAACCCCGTCGCGCACCACATGATCGGGACGCATTCCGAGGGATACGCTGGAGACTATTTCGCGATCGCCAGCCATGGCTTCTCCACCTCGCACATCGACGCGCTCTGCCACATCTTCCACGACGGGCGGATCTACAACGGTTACTCGACGGAGAGTGTCACCGCCCACGGCGCCCTCGAACTCGGCATCCACGAGCTGAGGAACGGGATCGTCTCGCGGGGAGTGTTGCTCGACATTCCCCGGGCGCGCGGTGTGGAGTTCCTGGAGGCTGGCGAGCCGATTTATCCCGAAGACCTCGAGGCCGCCGAACGCGACGCAGGCCTACAGGTCGAGCGGGGTGATGTCTTGTTGATCGCGACCGGACGTTGGGCGCTGCGAGAGCAACGAGGACCGTGGGACGCCCGGCAGCGGATCGCGGGTCTCGATGCGTCCTGCCTTCCGTGGCTCCACGAGCGCGAAATCGCGGCGCTGGGCTCCGACGGAGTCTCGGATGTCGTTCCCTCCCGTATCGAAGGGCTCGACTTGCCCATTCATACGGTGGCGATTGTGGCGATGGGCTTGCATCTGCTCGACAATCTCGAGCTCACGGATCTCGCTGCCGCCTGCGGCGAGGCGAGCCGCTGGGAGTTCCTGCTCACGATCGCGCCGCTGATCCTGTTTCGTGGCACTGCCTCCCCGGTCAATCCAATCGCGCTGTTCTGAATCGTCGTTTGGCGAAGGGCCGGCGCAGACATAGAGTGCAGCCGTGATCGATGTCGTGTTGAAGCCCGAGCGCGAGCGCTCGCTGCGCCGCCGCCACCCCTGGGTTCTCTCGGGGGCCGTGGAGCGGATCGAAGGCGCGGCGGAGCCAGGTGCCTGGGTTCGAGTGCTCTCCAGCAAGGGGGCGCCCCTCGGATTCGGTCACTACTCGCCCGACTCCAGCCTGCGGGTCCGGATGCTGGTCTTCGGTGGAGAGGCTCCCGACGACGACCTCATCGTGGAGCGGATCCGAAGTGCCGTTGATCGGCGGGCCGGGCATCCCCTGCTTGGGCATACCAACGCTGTTCGATTGGTGAACGCCGAGGGAGACGGCCTGCCGGGCCTGATCGTCGATCGTTACGCAGACACGGTGGTCCTCAAGCTCGCGACCGCCGGTATGCACCAGCGGCGGGAGCTGATCGCGGAGGCGCTGCGCAGCAGCACCGGTGCGGAGAGCGGCTTCGAGCGGGCCGATGCCGCTGCGGCCCGCCGCGAGGCCATTCCCGCCCGACAAGGAGAGTTGTGGGGCGCTCCTCCCGCTAGCCCGCTCGAGATTCGAGAAGGCGGACGACGCTACTTCGTCGATCTGATCGACGGGCAGAAAACCGGCTTCTATCTCGACCAACGCGATTCGCGGGATCTCGTCGAGATGCTCGCCCGCGACCGGCGGGTCCTCGACCTCTTCGCTTACTCCGGTGGCTTTGCGGTCGCCGCGGCCGTGGGCGGTGCCAGCGCGCTCACCCTGGTCGAGACCTCCGCCGGTGCGTTGAAGTTGGCCGAACAGAGCCTGGCGGCGAGCGCCCCCGGCACCTCGGCGCGCCTCGAGCGACGCGACGTGCACGAGTTCCTGCGCGAGGATGACTCGGTCTACGATCTGTTGATCGTCGATCCCCCGCCCCTGGCGCGGCATCGACGGGATGTAGGGCGCGCCTCGCGTGCCTACAAGGACGCGCTGCTATACAGCTTGAAGCGCGCGGCGCCAGGTGCATTCCTGCTCGCGTTCGCCTGTTCGCACGCGATCGATCCCGACCTGTTTCGCAAGATCCTCTTCGGGGCAGCCCTGGACTGCCGCCGGGATGTGCAGCTGCTGCGTCAACTCGGTGTCCCGGTCGATCATCCCGTTTCCATCGACCATCCCGAGGGAACCTACCTGACGGGTTGGCTCCTGCAGGCCTGACCGGGCTCCGGCGCGCGCCTGTGAGCCGGTTCACAGCGAACTCATCGCGAGCCGTGCGAAGCTGCATCCCGTAACGGGCCGTGAGCCCGGAAAACCAAAACCAGGAGGTCGGAGATGAGACGACGAACTGGGAATTTTCTGGCGGCCCTTGTGATTGCGATGGGCCTCTCGACTCTCGCCGCGAGCGATGCGACAGCGGGAGGCAAGCGCTACGGCGCGGCGAATCACAGGCAGCATGGCGGCGAACACAATCATCACGGCTACTACTACGGTCTTCACAGAGGTCATGACGGTCACCACTTTCGGACCGACCACCGCGGTGGCGGCCACCGCGGCAGCTACGGTTGGAACGGCTACTCCCGCCATCACGGCGACCACGTAGCGCCCTACGGTTGGCTCTGGGGAGTCGCAGCGCGCGGCGGCCATCATCGTTAGTGGATTGCCAGAGCCGCGACTCTGCTGGCGAGCTGGTTCGCTGATCTTGGGGCTACGGGCTCTTCGCGAAGATCTTTCCGGCGGCCGTCCCCAGCGACTTGCGGAGCACCTCTCGGGCGATCACCGCCCATAACACGAACGGCATGCTGTCGACCAGAAGGATCATCGGGAAGATCCAGCGGATGGCCTCCGGCGTTTCTCCGTAGCGCGCGTAGGATGCGATGTTCGCCAGGGCGAACCCGGCATGCGAGAGAAAGAGCAGCACAGACCCGATCAGCGTTCCCCAAAAGCGCCGGCGCACGCTCAGACCGGGCGTGATCAGCATCAGCGCGAGAAAGGGCACGTAGCCGATGAAGCGTTGTGGGACGGTGGCCAGCACGGAATTGGGCGACCCGAACCACACCAACATCGGATGCGTCACGTGAATGAAGATCTGGTGGTAGAGGTCCCGCCCGCCCTCCAGCCAAAGCCAGGTGAGCGGCACGGTGATCGCGACGAGTTTAAGTATCGGTATCAGCAGGGTTCTCACGGATCACGACCTTGAAGATCCAAAGCGCCCACACCGAAGTGATCATGATGATCAACGTCGCCTGCCAGAAGTAGAGGTGCATGAACTCGAAGCTGTCCGGGTAGTACTTTCCGACGACCACCAGCACCATGATCCGCAGCAGGTTGAAAGCATAGATGATCGGTACACCCAGGCCGAAACCGATCGCTCGCTTTGCCCAGCTGGTCGGGAAGGCGAGTACGGCGGACGAGAAGATGATCGCCTCGTAGATCCCCGTGCATTCCTCGATGATTCGGACGGAAAAGCCTTCGACGACGATGTTGGACTTGTCCGTGGACAAGTCTTCCACGAAAGGCAGGAACATATAGTACTCGAGCTTGGTGGTTCCCTGGGTCATGACTTCGAGCAGGATCTTGTAGCGATTCCGGAGGAGCGGGTAGACATAGGACGCGGTTCCCAGATAAGCGAGGAACAGACCCACGAAGCGGAGAGAGGGGTTGTCCCAGGCCTCGCGCGCCCGCCGTGCTAGTCCGCCGGCCGGTTTTCCCGGCGCATCGTCTTCTACCGGTCGCTGTTCGTCCGCATCCATGACTTAGGATCTATGTAACACATGGCGCTCGGCTGCGGCGGAATCGACTGCGGGATAGAATGCGCGTCCGGGAGGACGGCATGGCAAAATCTGCAATCGTTGTCGGCGTGGGTGCCGTCGAGGGACTGGGCGCGGCGCTCTGCCGCCGGTTCGCCCGAGAGGGCCTGCACGTGTTCGCGGCCGGGAGAACCTCGGACAAGCTCGCCGCCGTGGAGGCAGATATTTCCAGCCGAGGCGGTACGGCTACGGCCGTCGTTGCCGACACCTTGCGCGCTGCTGATGTCACGCGCCTGTTCGATACCGCCGCCGAACTCGGTGGGGCTCCCGAGCTCGTCGTCTACAACGCGGGCAACAACCAATTTCGCCCACTTCTCGAGATGGACGACGCATTCTTCGAAGAGGTGTGGCGGACGTGTTGTTTCGGCGGATTTCTGGTGGGGCGAGAGGCTGCACGGCGGATGCTGGACACGGGCGGCGGAACATTGATCTTTACGGGTGCAACGGCATCGCTTCGTGCGCGGCCGCCTTTCACCGCGTTCGCTTCAGCCAAGGCGGCGCTCCGCGGACTGGCGCACGGAATGGCCAGGGAGTTCGGGCCCCGCTCCATTCACGTCGGGCATGTGATCATTGATGGGGTGATCGATGGTGATCAGGTGAACGCGCGCTTTCCGCAGCTCAAAGAGCGGCTGGGTGAGGACGGGATGCTGCAGACCGACGCCATCGCCGACGCTTTCTGGACCCTCCACACCCAGCACCCGAGCGCTTGGACGCTGGAGCTGGATCTGAGGCCCTTCAAAGAGACGTTCTGAGCGGGCCGGGCGCGCTGTCGTGCGCGCGCCAACGGAGGCGAGGATGTTGAACCTCGGCCTGATCCACGAATCGATCGCGCGGGAGATTCCCGAGCGCGAGGCACTGGTGTTTCGCGATCGTCGCCTGAGCTGGCGCGAGCTGACGGACCGCACGCGTTGCCTCTCGGCAGTGTTGACCCGTCACGGACTCGGATGTCAACGCGAGCGCTCCGAACTCGAGAACTGGGAGTCGGGACAGGATCACGTCGCTCTCTATCTCCACAACGGCAACGAATACCTCGAGGGCATGCTCGGATCGTTCAAGGCCCGTGCCGTGCCCTTCAA
>CAXMOC010000047.1:0-26202 GCA_964194865.1 uncultured Opitutales bacterium
CTCGGGCAGCTGGGCTTGTTCGCCTGGTTTCTGGGTTTTGCGGTGCTGGTTCGCGCATCCATGACGCTGTATCACGTTCCGCACCTCGCACTCGGAGCCGAGCTCAGCGACGATTACGGCGAGCGAACCTCCGTCGTTCAATACCGAACGTTCTCGGGCATGCTCGGGGCGCTCGGAGTGATCGCCTTCGGAATCATCTTCTTCTTTCCCGAGACGGCCGATCACGCCAACGGGCTGTTGAATCCAGCCGGCTATCCCGCCTTTGCGTTCTTCAGCGCGATCATCATGTTCGTGACCATCTGGTATTCGGCGTGGGGAACGCGCAAGGAGATCCCCCATCTGCCGAAGCCACCGGAGAATCCCAGGCCGTTCTCGGCTCGAGAAACCTTCGCGGAGTTCGCGCTGGCCTGGCAGAACCCGTCGTTTCGAGCGCTGTTCGTCGGGTTCTCACTCTTCGCCATTTCGATCTCGATCGGCACCACGTTGGGAACCCACCTGAATGTCTTCTATTGGGGCTTCACGACCGGTCAGATCTCGAGCTTGATCGCGCCGACGGCCTTGGGGTTCGTGATTGGTGTCGTGGCGTCGGGGGTGTTGCACCGACGCTTCGACAAGAAGCCGACACTGATTGTCGCGGCCTTTGCCTCGGGCGTGATCGGCCATGGCGCTGTCGTGCTCCGCCTAGCGGGCCGTCTACCCGAAAATGGCGATCCCTGGCTTTTCTACTCCATCTTCGGCCTGTTGTTTGCCGTCGGGATCGCTGCCGGCATCGGTTACACCTCTGCGGGCTCCATGATGGCTGACGTCGCACAGGATCAGTTCAACCGGACCGGACGCAACCAGCAGGGCATCCTGTTCTCGGCGGTTTCCTTCTCGGGCAAGCTGGGATCCGCCGGCGGGCACCTGCTGGCGGGGGTTGGGATCGACCTGATCGCGTTCCCGCTCCAGCTGGATCCGGGCGACGTGGCGCAGGGGTTGATCACCCGGCTCGGTGTCCTCAGTCTGGTCGCCGCTCCGCTGTCGTTCACGGGAATCTGGGTCTACACCCGCTACCGGATCACGCGCCTGTCCTACGACGCCTCGATGCTAGCCGCGGCCGAGCAAGGTCCGCCGACAAGCTCTGGCAGCAGAGTTGTGTGAACCGGCGGTTTTGCCTTGAGCTCCTGGCCGCCCGCGCGTAGCGTGATGTTTCCGAGCAACCCAAACGTGTGGAGGACCCCGCAATGACCAAGCTTTCGAAGTACCAGCCGGGCCAGTTCTCGTGGATCGACCTGATGAGCCCCGACGCGGCTGCCGCGAAGAGCTTCTACCAGGCGCTCTTCGGCTGGGGCGCCACGGACAATCCCACGGACCAGGGCGGCGTGTATACCCAGTTCACCTGCGAGGGCCAGATGGTCGCGGGCCTGGGTCAGATGGGTGAAGAGATGAAGTCTGCGCGCGTACCCGCGACGTGGAACAGTTACGTCAGCGTCCAGGACGTGGAAGCCTGTGCGGCTCGCGCGGCGGAGCTGGGTGGCAGCGTGGTCATGCCTCCGATGCAGGTGATGGACGCGGGGAAGATGGCGATCATCTCCGACCCGACCGGAGCAGCGCTCTCCCTGTGGCAGGCCGGCCAACACGTGGGCGCGGGGCTCGTCAACGAACCGACCTCGCTGTGTTGGAACGAACTCGCCACCAACGACACCGAGCGTGCGGCCGCCTTCTACCGCGAGCTGTTCAGCTGGTCGCTGAGCGACGCCGACGGCTCGGGTTACTTGATGATCGAAAACCAGGGCCAGATGAACGGCGGAATCCGCGCACTCGGCGACGAGCAGGCGAACCTGCCCCCCCACTGGATGGCCTACGTCGCCGTCGAGGACTGCGACGCCTGCTGCACCCAGGCCACGGGTCTGGGCGCCCAGCTGATCGTGCCGCCGATGGACATTCCACCGGGACGCTTCGCCGTGATCGCAGACCCCCAGGGCGCCGTGCTGACCGTGATGAAGCTGAGCCAGTCCGACTGAGTCTAAGCAGTCGCGCGGGGGTCGGTCCGAGGGCCCCCGAGCACTGACTGGCGACCACAGCCGCGGGTGCGCGGGGTCCGGCGGGCTTCTCTACAATGCTCCCGACTCATGCGCTGCCCCAGCTGCCAGCACCAGAATCCGGCTGCCGCGAACTTCTGTCAGGAGTGCGGAGAGCGTGTGCAGGCGGCGTGTTCCGGCTGCGGCGCGGTGCTGCCCCCCACGGCGAAGTTCTGTCACGAGTGTGGCCAACGCTCCGCGGAGCCTCCCACTCCCGAGTCCCAGCCCGTCGTCGAGGCACCGCAAGCCAGCTTTGCAGCGGGGCGCTACCAGGTCGCCCAGCTGCTCGGTGAGGGCGCACGCAAGCGCGTGTACCTCGCCCGCGACACGCGACTCGAACGCGAGGTGGCACTTTCCATCATCAAGGCAGACGGCCTCGACGATGCCGGACGTATGCGGGTTCGCCGCGAGGCCCAGGCCATGGCGAGGCTGGGAGACCACCCCAATGTGGGAACCGTCCACGACATCGTCGAGGAGGACGGTCAGCTCTACATCGTGAGCGAGTACATGGCGGGCGGTGACCTCGACCAGGTGCTCGACGAAGCAGCTGACAAGCGCCGCATCGCCATCGGCGAGGCCGTGCGAATCGCAACGGAGCTGTGCTGCGCGCTGGAGCACGCCCATGCCCACGGCGTGGTCCACCGCGACGTCAAGCCGGGAAACGTCTGGCTTTCGCGAGATGGAGCGGTCAAGCTTGGCGACTTCGGACTCGCCGTCTCCACCGATCGGACCCGTCTCACCCACGAAGGCATGATGGTGGGAACGGCGGCCTACATGGCGCCCGAGCAGGCGCTGGGCCGCGCCGCGGATGCGCGCAGCGACCTCTACGCGCTCGGCGCGACGCTCTACGAGATGCTGACCGGCCGCCCCCCCTTCCTGGGCGACGACGCGGTCTCGATCATCTCGCAACACATTCACACCCCGCCCGTGGCTCCCACCTGGCACAACCCGAAAGTCTCCGAGCGCATCGAGGCGGTCGTGCTGGCGATGCTCGAGAAGGATCCCGACAAGCGCCCCCAAACGGCGACCGACGTCCGCGAACAGCTCGCAAGGGCCACGTCCGCCTCCGCGGAGAGCGCCCGGGCCGACGAGCCCAGCGACGCCAACCCGCTCGACCGTCTGGCGAGTGGTGTGTTCGTAGGGCGCGAAGCCGAGCTGGAGACATTGCGCGCCGGAGTCGACCAGTCGCTTTCCGGGCACGGCCGGATCCTGCTGCTCGTCGGCGAGCCGGGCATCGGCAAGACCCGGACCTCCGAAGAACTCGCAACTTACGCGAAGCTGCGCGGCGCCCAGGTACTCTGGGGGCGCTGCTTCGAGGGCGAGGGCGCACCGGCCTTCTGGCCCTGGATGCAGATCATCCGCGCCTTCGTCCACGAACGCGATCCTCAGACCCTGCTATCGGAAATGGGGACCGGCGCCGCGGAGATCGCTGAGGTGGTGTCGGAGGTGCGCGAGCGGCTTCCCGGACTGCCGGAGCCGCCCAAGCTCGATCCCGACCAAGCGCGCTTTCGACTCTTCGACAGCATCACGGGTTTTCTGCGCAACGCATCGCGCCAGACCCCCCTGATGGTGGTGCTCGACGATCTACATTGGGCCGACAAGCCCTCGCTCTTGCTGCTGCAATTCCTGGCGCGCGAGCTCGGCGAAGCGCGCCTATTGATCCTCGGCACCTATCGCGACGTCGAGGTCGGCCGCCAACATCCGCTCGAGCAGACACTGGCCGAGCTGGCCCGGGCGCAACGGGCCGACCGGGTACTGCTGCGCGGCTTGACCGAAGACGACGTGTTGCGGTTCGTATCCCTGTCCGCTGGGAAGACGCCGCCCGCAGCATTGGTGGAGGCGGTTTATCGAGAAACCGAGGGCAACCCGTTCTTTGTGCACGAAGTCGTGCGGTTGCTCCAGTCTGACGGACGGCTCGAACATCCCGAGAGCGTCGAGTCCTGGAGTGTCGAGATTCCCCAGGGAGTGCGCCAGGTGATCGGACGTCGCCTGGACGCGCTGGGCGAGGACGCGAATGCCGTGCTCACGGTGGCATCGATCATCGGGCGCGAATTCGAGCTGCGCGCACTGGCGCGCGCCGCGGACCGCTCGGAGGACGAGACTCTCGAGCTCCTCGAGGCGGCCGAGGAGGCCCGCATCATCGCACCCATCGAGGGCGCCTCCGGTAGCTTCCGCTTCTCTCACGCGTTGGTGCGCGAGACCTTGTACGAAGAGGTGCGCACCACCCGCCGCATACGCCTGCACCGCCGCATCGCCGATGTGCTCGAAGAGCGCTACGCGGGGCACCTAGAACCTCACCTGGCGGCCCTCGCCTACCACTATTGCGAGGCAGCCTCCGGCGGTGACGTCGCGAAGGCGGTCGACTACGCGCAGCAGGCCGCGCGTCGGGCCCTGGACTCCCTCGCCTACGAGGAGGCCGCCGACCACTTCGACCGCGCGCTGCTGGCCCACGAAGCGGCCGAAAAACAGGACGAGAGGCTCCGCTGCGAGCTGCTGCTCGCCAAGGGCGATGCACTCTTCCGCGCGGGCGCCGGCCAGGCCGTGATCCGAACGTTCCAGGAGGCGCACACGCTCGCGCGTGCCATCGCCTCGCCGATTCACGTCGCGTTGGCCTTGATCGGCGGTGATCGCATCATGGGCGCTGCGAGTGAAACGAACCAGGAGTACGTTGGCGACCTCGATGATGCGATCGCCACGCTGGACGATCGCCCCGTGTTGCTCGGGCGCCTTCACGCCCGCCGAGCGGCTCAGCTGAGCTGGAGCAATTTGGCAGAAGCTCGAAAGTCCGCAGAGCGGGCCGCCGAACTCGTCCAGGCCTCAGGCGGCACAGAAGGCACCGATCAGCTCGAGGCGGCCGTCGAAGCCAACATGGTCTACTCGAGGTTCGTGGTCAGAGAAGGCAAGGAGAGGTTGGCGCGCGCGGTGGCTCTAGCCGAGCGGGCTCGTGCCAGTGGCGCACCCGGTGTGGAGAGCCGCGCAGCCACTGGCGTGATCGTAAGCGCATTGGTGCTCGGAGACGTAGACCTGGCCGATCGCTTCATCGCCCGCGTGGCTGAGCTCGCGGACGAGATTCGCGAGCCGATGACGAACGCTCAAGCCTGTCGGATCCGCGCGATGAGAGCGCTCAGCCAGGGCCGGCTCGACGAGGCCCGACAATTATCCTGGGAAGGTCGACTGCAACACCGACGCATCGACGAGGGAGCCCTCGCCGATCAGGCCTTCCAGTCCCAGTTATGGGGTCAGCGCCGGCTGCAGGGGCGGATCGGCGAGACCATCGACGACCTCAGGGCTGGCGCGGCGGCTTTCCCGGGTGCGCCAATCTGGCGCGGGCTGTTGGTTTGCGCTGAGGCGGAATCGGGAGACCTCGCTGGTGCGCGCAGCACCCTCGAGGCACTCCTCAGTGACGATTCCTCGACCGCCCGGGGACGAAACCCAGCCGAGGTATTGGGACTCGCGGCAGAAGCCTGTGTCGCTGTCGAACACCGCGAGGGCGCGGAAGCCATCTACGCCCGGCTATTGCCCGTACGCGATCAGCATCTGATGCTCAACACGCTGGTGAGCTTCGGATCCGCGGCGCGTTGTCTGGGAAATCTCGCCATGGTGCTCGACCGGCTCGACGACGCCGAGACCCACTTCGAAGAAGCGATTGCCTTCGACGAGCGGATGCGCGCCCGCGGAATGTTGCCGCGCACCCAGTGCGACTTCGCTCGGATGCTACTCACTCGGAGTGGTCCCGGTGACCGCGAGCGGGCCCTGTCGCTGCTGGACGAGGCAATGTCCACTTCCCAGGAGCTGGGCCTGAAGGGTTGGCTCGACCGCTGCATCGAGACCAAGCTCGCCGCCCAGGGCGTAGACTCCGGAAGCGCTTCGGCCAAGGGATCGATCGACGTACTGGTGGCGAGCCTGAGCCAAAGAAGGTCTGACCTCGCTGCCGACGGCGAGCCGGCGGGCACGGTGGCGCTGCTGGTCAGCGACGTCGAAGGGTTCACGCCCATGACCGAGCGGCTGGGCGATCACCGCGCGCGCGAGGTGATCCGCGATCACAACCGCATCGTGCGCAGCCAGGTCTCCGCCCACGACGGAAACGAGGTCGAGATCCAGGGCGACGCCTTCTTCCTGGTCTTTGGCGATGCCAGCGCGGCGCTCCGCTGCGCGATCTCCCTGCAACGGGAGTTCGCGGCCTACAGCGACACGCACCCCGAACCGATCCGCATCCGGATCGGCTTGCACGTCGGCGAGGCTTTGCGCGACGGCGATCGCTACTTCGGGCGCAACGTCATCCTCACCGCTCGGGTCGCCGCCCAGGCGAACGGCGGCGAGATCCTCGCATCGGCCGCAATCGGCCAGCGCGTGCGCGGGCTTGCGGGTGTCCACTTGGCCGAGGCGCAGACCGTGCGGCTCAAGGGAATCGCCGAGCCTCAACAGATTCACAGCGTGGCGTGGGATTCGCCGGCCGAGGCCTGAAGCCGCGGACCGCCCCCGGCCCATCAAGGCGCCAGCCCAAAGGATCCAATCCCTGGCATCCATGTTCCAGATCGCCCCAGATCCTTCGATCGCGCAGCCGCTCGTGCGCGATGGCTCGCGCACTGTGGCGCCGCAGAGTGAAGAGCACAAGAATAGAAAGACCAAGCGGCCGGGAAGCAATCGGATTGGAGGAAGAGGATGAGCGCGCAGAGTCCCAAGGTCTGCGTCATCGGCGCCGGCATGTCGGGTCTGCTGATGGGCATTCGACTCAAGCAGGCCGGGATCGACTTCCGGATCTACGAAAAAGCGCAATCCGTCGGCGGTACCTGGCGTGAGAACACCTACCCGGGGCTCACTTGTGACGTGCCTTCGCTCTTCTACTCCTACAGCTTCGAGCCCAACCCGAACTGGAGTCACCGCTTCTCTCCTGGGCCGGAGATTCTCGAGTACTTCGAACACGTCGCAGAGAAGTACGGCCTGGCTCCCTACATCGAATTCGGGCGAGAGGTCACGGGGGCGCGCTACGAGAACGGGCGCTGGTCGCTCGAAATCCAGGGAGGCGAAGACACCACCGCAGATGTCCTGGTGGCGGCCTGCGGGCCGCTCCACCGGAAGAAATACCCCGACTTCGACGGGTTGGACTCCTTCGAGGGCGCGGTGTTCCACTCGGCGGCGTGGGATCACGACGTGAAGCTCGAGGGCAAGCGGATCGGCGTGGTCGGTACGGGCTCGACCGCAGTCCAGATGATGGCGCCGCTCTCGAAGCTGGCGAGCCGGCTCACCATGTTCCAGCGCACCGCGCAGTGGATCATGCCGATCGGCAATACGGAATACACGCCGGCCCAGCGCCGACGACTGCGTCGCTTTCCGCTGCTCGGCAAGCTCGTGCGCTGGTGGTACCAGCGAAACTTCGAGACCTTCTCGAGCGCGGTGGTCGTGCCCGGCCGCAGACGTCAGGCCATCTCGAAGCGCTGCCGCGAGTACACGGCCTCGGTCGAAGACCCCGAGCTGCGCCGCAAGCTGACACCCGACTACGAGCCGATGTGCAAGCGCTTGATCATCTCTCGGGATTTCTATCCCACCCTGAAGAAGGAGCACGTAGACCTGGTCACGGAGGGGATCGATCACGTCGAGCCCCGCGGCGTCGTGACGGGCGACGGTGTGCTCCACGAGCTCGACGTGCTGGTGCTGGCCTCTGGCTTCAATGCCCATGCCTGGGGGATCGACGAGGTCATCGGCGAAGCGGGAGTGAGCCTGACGCAGGCCTGGGCAGATGGCACGCGTGCCTATCGCTCGATCGCGATGCCAGGATTTCCGAATTTCTTCATGCTGGTCGGCCCCAACAGCCCGATCGGCAACATTTCCCTGATCGACGTCTCCGAGGTTCAGGCGGATTACATTATGAAGTGTATTCAGCCGCTTCGAGATGGAACGGCCGCGACGATTGCCCCGGACCCGGAGGCGACGAAGCGGTTTCACGCATCGCTGCTGGACGCCATGCAGGACACCGTCTGGGTGACCGGTTGCAACAGCTGGTACCTGGACGAGGACGGCGTGCCGATCACCTGGCCTTGGAGCGCCAGTCGCTTCCACAAGGACATGCGAAAGCCAGACTTCTCGGAGTTTCAGCTCGGCGCGGCCTGACCTTCGCCCCGACGGCGGCGCATCGCGTCACGGCTCTCCCGAAGTCAAGAAGCTGCGAAGAAAGTCCGCCTCAGCGGGATCGAAAGGCGTCCCGTCGGCGCGCAGGATGTCGTGGAACCAGACCTGAGGTTCGGGCTTCGGCTCCTTGTCGAACCAGCTCCACCACGGGTAGATGGTCTGGGTCTTGCCGCTCACGAGCCCCCAGCTGATGGCGCCGATCTGGCGTTTGCGGAAGATCGGCAAATGGGTCTCGAACCGACTCTCGAGCTTCCGAGCCAGATACTCGCTGCACAGCAGGGGCCGTTCCGTCTCCAATGCCAGCCCGTCGCAGAGCCTCTCGAGATCCGCGGCCGAGCCGTAGTGATGGAAGGAGACGATATCGGAGTGCTCCAGCTGGCAGGCGCGGATGGCCGGGGACGCGGGATGCAATGGCGTCGACCACAGCCCCGAGGTCAGCGGCTGGGTCGGAGACGCGCTGCGCGCCCAGTCGAAGACGTCGCGAAGCAGCGGCAAACCCAGCTCACCCATGGGCTCGGCGCCGGGAAACGGGTACCCGCCGGGCTCGTTGTAGAGATCCCAGATCGCAATTCGCTCATCTTCGGAGAAGCGAGAGATCACGCCGCTCACGTATTGCTCGAGCCGGTTGTGAACGGCTGGATCCGACGGGTAGGCTTCCAGTGCCGCGCGGCCCGGGCTCTGCACCCATCCCGAGTTGTGGCGACCCGGATGCGGCGCCGGCTGTTTTCCAGCCTTCGGCTCGGGACCCCAGACGTCGTCGAAGAAGACCGGTATCGCGCGGATGCCATGTCGGTGCGCGACGGCCAGGAACGCTTCGATTCGCTCGATGAAGCCATCGGCATCGTCGCGCCAGACGAGGTCGTGTAGGTAGACCCGCACGACGTTGAAGCCGAGATCGGCAGCCCAGCCGAGCTCGCGGTCCACGCAGGAGAGATCGAAGGTTGGCTCCTGCCACAGCTCGAGCTGATTGATCGCTGTGCTCGGTGTGAAGTTGCAGCCGACCAGCCAGGGCTGCCGATCCCACCAATCGCGAGCGCGTTTCAGGGACCAACGACTCTGAACGGGGGGCGTCAAGGCGCTACGCCCTACAGACCCGCTTGGCTCGGTGCGCCCTCGAGCAGGAACTCCATGATTCGCCGGCGGGTTGCCGGCACCATCCCGGTTCCCTCGCCGTGGTACCCCTCGACGATCTCGAGACGGGATTGGGGAATCAGCTTGGCGAGCGTCTGACCCGCCTCGACGCGGATGACCGGATCGTCTCGGCCGTGGATGACCAGAGTCGGGACGCGGAGCTGACGCGCTTCGTCGCGAACGTCGATCTGCACCTGCGCGTTGATGAATCCCGCGACGGAACTCCCAGTGCCGGCGCGACTCAGGAACTCGCCCATCACGTTGCGCTGTACCCCGTCGATCTCGGGCGCAAGGAACTCGACCAACATGTTCCGGACCATGCGCGAGTCCCAGTCCAGCTCGAACATCCCGGCCATCCGCTGCATCCGGGCAACTTCCGAGGCGGGCGCCCAGTCCGCAGACGCCTGGGTGCTGGCGAGCACCAAGCGGGTGACAGTGCCAGGATGGTGCGCCGCGTAGGCGATGGCGGCGGGGCCACCGGCCGACGCCGCGTACAACGCGAACCGCTCGAGGCCGAGGGCAGCGACCACGGCTTCCAGATCCCGAACTCGCCCGTCGAGCGAGAAGTCGGTGACTTCCCGGTCCGACAGTCCAAAGCCGCGCCCATCGTAACGGACGAACAGATTGTTCTCGGACGACATCGGCAGCAAGCCCTCGCGATCGTAGATGGGGCTCGCGAATCCCGCCTCGATGTGGGTCGCCCAGCCGAGCACGAAGATTACGACCGCTGGGCCCTGCCCCGTCGTCGCGTAGGCGATTCTCACCCCATCGGTAGTCTCGGCAAAGCCGATCTCCTGCTCGATGGCGGCTCCACTGAGTCGCGGAATGGTGAGCGCAAGCCAGACCACGATCGAGCTCCAGTTCAGCCCGATCAGCAATGCGAGGGCGGTCAGGCCTCCGAGTACGCCGGCGAGCAATCCCTTCCTGCGCCTGCGCGCCGGCTTGGGCGCCTCTCCGCTGAACGCAGCAATCGAGTAGACCTGCAGTGGTTCGCTGACATTCTTGAACGACTGAGCGCCGAGCGCCTCTGCGGTCACGTGGGTGCGGCTGCGCACCATCTGGAAGACGGGCTCCGACACACAGATGCCGCCCGGCTGCGCGAGCGGGCGCACGCGCGCCGCGACGTTCACGCCCTCGCCGATCACCTCGCCGCCGCGCCGCAGAACATCACCCAGGTGGATCCCGATCCGCAGCCGTAGATCGGGATAGCTGCGCAACGCCCCCTGCAGCGCCAGCGCGCAGTCGACGGCGCGAAGCGCGCTGGGGAAGATCGAGAACGATTCGTCACCCGTGGCATCGACGAGCTCGCCATCGAACTGCTTCACCACGGTCTGTAGGAGATCGCGGTGCTGCTCGCGAACCCGGATGGCGGCGGCCTCGTCCGTCTCGGTCAGGGCGGTGTACCCCACGACGTCGGTGAACATGATGGCGAGGAGTTGACGCTGCTCGTTCGGATCGGCCACGCGGGTATTGTCCCAGCTCGGGTCTCGAACGCAAGCCGCTCGGCCTCGCCGAAGATCTCCGCTTTGCTGATAAGCTCGGGTCCGCGACTCCGAAGTCGGAAACCCCAGAGGCCAGCGTGCGAGCAGCGATTTCCAGGGATGAGGCGCGGCGCATCGCCCTGGCCGCCCAGGGGTTCGATCGCCCTCGGCCGACGAGGCGTGTCGACTCGCGTCAGGTCCGCCGCACGATCCACCAGCTCGGCCTGCTGCAGCTCGACTACGTGAACGTTCTCACGCCGGCCCAGTACCAGGTGCTGTTCTCCCGGCTGGGCTCGTATCGCAAGAACATCCTGGACGACCTCGTCTACCACAAACGCGAGTTCACCGAGCGCTGGGCCCACGAGGCGTCGATCGTGCCGATGGAGAGCTGGGGGCTGTTGCGCCATCGGATGGAGGAACACCCGATCTACCCCAGCCTCCGGCCGCTGCTACGAAAGCACGCGGACTACGTCGACTGGGTGCTCGACGAAGTCCAAGCCAGGGGGCCGCTTTCGGCCGGCGAGCTTCCCGAGCCCGAGGGCACCGCCCGGCGCAAGTCGGCGTGGTGGAGCCGTTCGGTCGCCACCCGCATCCTCGAGGTGCATTTCGGGCGCGGCCTACTGTCCGTCGCCAACCGCCTCAACAACTTCGCCCGGGTCTACGACGCGACCGAGCGGGTGGTTCCCCAGGCGGCCCTTCGCAACCAGCCGAAACGCGACGAAGCCCAGCGCGGCTTGCTGCTCCAGGCCGCGCGCTCCCACGGCGTGGGCACGACGGCAGACCTCGCCGACTACTTCCGCATGCGGGTGCCCGAAGCGCGCGTACGTGTGCGGGAGCTCGTCGAGGCCGGTGCGCTCCGCGAGGTTCAGGTCGAGGGCTGGAGGGAGCCCGGCTTCCTCCACCCGGAGGCGCGGCTGCCGCGGCGCGTTGAAGCAGCCGCGCTCTTGTCTCCGTTCGATCCCGTGATCTGGTTCCGGGAGCGCGCGAAGCGGCTCTTCGATTTCGAATACCGCATCGAGATCTACGTCCCGCAGCCGAAGCGACGCTACGGCTACTACGTGCTGCCGTTTCTGCTGGGCGACCGCCTGGTGGCCCGGGTGGATCTCAAGGCAGACCGCAAAGCGCGACGACTGCGCGTGCTGGCCGCCTACCATGAGGTCGACGTCGACCGCGGCGCAGTGGCCGAAGCCTTGGCGGCCGAGCTGCGAACCATGGCGACCTGGCTCGAGCTCGATTCGGTCGCTGCTACAGCGCGCGGCAACCTTGCCAGGCCCCTGGCCGCGGCCGTGCGCGAGTGATCGGGTTTCGCTGCCCGCGTGACATTGGGCCCGCGCCCTCAGCTGCGATTGCGAAGCATCCACTCGATTGGGTCTGGATCCAGGAAGACCTGTGTGTTCAGATCGTCGACGTTGAGTCGGCGGGCGTGTTTCCTCAGCAGCGTCAGGGGCAGCGCGATCGGAGCGAGATCCTTGCGGTACCGCTCGATCTGCTCCCCAAGCTCGGTGCGGGATGCGGCGTCGAGACGCTTCTCGAGCTCGTGCTTGGCGCGTCGCATTACCTTGGCGTTGCGACCCCGAGAGGCGGGCTTCGCTAGAGCGCCCATGAAGAGGCCCTCATAGCGTTGGCGAAAGGCGGCCCTGGGCGTTTGCTTCAGGGCCGAAACCAGCACCAGCAGCTCGCGATATCCGACGGGCGAGTGTGCGATCAGCTGGAGCTCGTGGGCGGCGTGGAACGCAACCAGCTCGCGGTTCGACCAGCGGCCTGCGAAGAGCTGACGGAGGCGTCGGTACGCGAACACGCGCTCGATGAAATTCGAACGCAGCTTGGCGTCGCTCAGCCGACTTTCGTCCTCGATGGGTAGATTCGGGTAGGCGTCGATCAGAGCTCTCGCGTAGATGCCCGTTCCCTGCCGCCGCACTCGGGCTCCCTCCGAGTAGACCTTGACCCCTCTCATGCCGCAGCTTGGCGAGCGGCTCTTCAACACGTAGCCGCAGAGACCCAATGCCCGAAGCTCCCTCAGCCGAGCGGCAGCGTGGCGCTCCATGCGCCTTGTGTGATCTTTGCCCGATGCGACCTCCAGCAATCGAAGCCCTCCGTCCCGCCGCATCAGACGCAGCGCCGGGCGGGGAACTCCCATTCCCGCCTCGACCTCTGGACAGACAGACACCCACTCGACGAAGTCTGCGAGCTGCTCCGTGAGAAAGGAGTCTCGCTTGTGGCCGGCGTCGAAACGCACGCTCTCGCCGAGCAGACACGACGAGACCCCCAGTCGAATCGGAGTTTGAATCGGAGTTTGAATCGGGCGTTCAGAGGTGCGGCGCTTCACGTGGGCGTTCGAGTGCAACGGCGGGATCGTGCGAGACGAGCACGAGCTCCGGCTCGCTAGTCGTCCGTTCCGCTCGAATCGTCAGCGTCGGCCGCTTTCCGCCGCTTCCTAACAGCGTCCTCTCCAGCCTCGGCAGGACTCGCGTCCGCCTCTTCGGCCTCGCGGTCTCGCTTGGCCCTTCGCCTCGCTTTCTTTTCAGTTCCCTCAACCTGCCCCTGGGCCTTTTCGACTTGATCCTGCGCCTGGTCGGCGGCTTGCTCGACCGGATCGCCCCCACGATCGCCTCTGCGGGCCGCTCGCCCATTCACTTCAGCGCCGATGGCCTCGGCGGCCGCTTCGGTCGGGGCTTCGGCGGCCAGCTCGACCTGCTCGTTGACTTCACTCGCTCGCTCGCGCCCTCGAGTCGCGCCTTCTTGCCACTGGCTGTTCGAGCGTTCGGCGGCCCGCTCGCTCCGGTGTTCGGCCGCCTTGCCGCCGGCTTGATTCCCGCGACCCTCCGGCTTTTCCGCACTCGCGCCAACGGCCCACAGGCACCCCACCACCAATGCAAAATACGTGGTTCGCCTCGACTTCTGACTCATCCAATGCTCCTCCGGTTGCGATGGACGTCCCGTTGCGGTTTGGACGTTGGCTGCGACTGGGACTTTCGTATCCGCCATTCGACGTGGTTCGTCGGGTTTCATTCACACCGCTTCGCGCGGCGACGCCCATTCTCCAGGGCTCGGTAAACCAGGGCTCGGAAGACCAGAGCTCGTTGGCCCCCGAATAGCGAGCAGAAGAAGTAGAGATGGGCCGCATGGTAGCGCTCCGATCAACGCCTGAGCTGCGCCTCGGCGCACAACTCCCTCGCCCAGCAAGGACGGATGAATTCCAAGAGCTCGAATCTGATAGTCTGTGGCGCCCCGGAGCTAAGGGTGCAGTGTCCTGAAAGGCATTCCCCACCCCCCGAGGTTCCTTGACCGCACCCGATTCCGTCAAGCTGCCTCCTCTCACCCAGCGCGAGCTGAACTGGTACGCGATGGGGAGCCTACCCGGCGGAATCGGCGCCTTGGGTTGGAGCTACCTGGTCTTCTACTACAACCAGGTGCTGGGCATCCCCGCCTCGTTGATCGGGTTGGCGGCCCTGGCGGTCTCGGTGTTCGACGCCGTGACCGACCCCGTCGCCGGCGCGATCTCCGATCGGACCGACAGCCGCCTCGGTCGCCGACATCCCTATCTGCTGAGTGCGGCGCTCCCCTCCGCGTTGATCTTCTACCTGGTCTGGGCGCCTCCCGCTGGACTCTCGCTTCCGATCTTGATGGGCTGGCTGTTGGGGCTTCACCTGATCAGCCGCCTGGTCTCGACCTTCTACTCGGTGCCCTATCTGGCGTTGGGGGCCGAGATCTCCTCGGACTACGAGGTTCGCACGCAGATCGTGACCCTGCGGAACATCTATTTCCACGCCGGCCGAGCGTTGGCGGGTGGCGTGCTGCTGCTGGTGTTCTTGCGGCCGACCCTCGAGTACCCGAACGGGCAGCTCAACCCCGCCGGCTACCCGCGCTTTGGTCTGGTCTTTGCGATCATCACCGGGCTGGCACTGCTGCTCAGCGCGTGGCAGACGCGGTCGTGGATCCCGCATTTGTCCAAAGCGCGACCACGTACCGATGAGAGCGTAAGGGGCGTGCTGAGCGACTTCCGCGAAGCGCTCGGTTACCGGTCGTTTCGCTCCGTCTTGTTCGGAAGCGTGAGCCGGCACATCGCCTGGGGGGTGTCCGACTCCCTCGGCATCTACATGGCCACGTACTTCTGGAAGGTAGACACCACCATCTTGTTCATCTGGGGCTGCGGGATGTTCACGGGCCTGTTCGTGGGCCTGCCCTTCTGGCGCCGGATGGCCACGCGCTACGACAAGCGTCCGATCTGCATGATTGGAGACGCCTGCTACTTCGTATTCTTTTGCCTCCCGTTTCTGTTCGTGCTGATCGGATTCTGGCCCGCTCGGGAGAGCGGCTTCTTCGTGCCGCTCTACGTGTTGACAACCGGCTTTCTGGCCCACTTCGGAATCGCAGCGACCGGGGCGATGATGGGCTCGATGCTGGGAGACGTCACCGACCAGGACGAGCTCGAGGGCGGGCGGCGCCGCGAGGGGCTGATCTTCGGCGCCGAGTCGTTCAGCTGGAAGGCGCTAACGGGCCTGGGACCGCTCGTCGCGGGAGTCGTCATCGACCTGGTCGGGCTCAGCGCAGAGGTCGCGCCCGAGACCGCTCCTCCCGAGGTGGCCACCGGCTTGGGCCTGGCCCAGGGAGGTGTGATGACGCTTTGCTTCGCGCTCGCGTTGTTCTTCATCAGCCGCTACGACCTGAACCGTGAACGACATCAGACGATCCTGGCGGGCCTGGCCGAGCGAGCGGACGCGGCTGAGGCGGCGAACTAAGGAGCTTCGCTGGATCGCAGACCGAGCGCTTCGAGCGGCACGGTATAGCGTGCGCGGAGCCGAGGCCCAGCTACTCGGTGGTGGAGGACCGCTCAGGCCTTTGCGAGCGACGCGAAGAAGATGCGACCGCGCGCCGTGCTGGCCGAGCCGGTGATGCGAACTTCCGCCTCTTCGCCGACCAGTTCGGAGGCGTCGGAGACCACGACCATCGAGCCCTCCTGCAGGTAGCCGACGCCCTCCCCTTTCTGCTGGCCTTCCTTGAGGATCGACAGATGCACGATCTCGCCAGGAGTGCGCACCGCGCTCAGGCTCTTGGACAGCCTGTGCAGGCTGAGACAGCGAACTCCGCGCAGCTCTGCCACCTGGCTGAGTGCCTCGTCGTTCGTCAGCAAGCTCACCGACAGACGCGTGGCCAGCGCGATGAGCTTCGCGTCGACCGCCTCGATCTCGGGAATTTCTTCTTCCGATACGTGGACGTGTAGAAGCGCGTCGCGGCGGATGGCCTCGAGAGATTCCAGACCCAGGCGCCCTTTTCTGCGTATGCTCGCCTCGCTCGAATCGGCAAGCCCCTGTAGCTCGTCGAGGACGAAGCAGGGCACCAGCAAATTGCGGTGGAGAAAACCGGTTCGCGCCAAACGCAGCAGACGGCCGTCGATCAACACGCTGGTGTCGACGAGCACCGCGTCTCGGGTGGGAGTCGCGTTCGAACCTGCAGGCGCCAGCTGCGAGAGCCCGGCCATCGAAAGCAGCTCGGAGCTCTTCTTCCACGCGATTTGGAAGCCCATGTGAACACCCATCCACACGATCAGCCCAAAGATCGGCCAGCCCCAGCGGCCAGGGAGCAGGCCGACAGCCGGCAGGCCCACGAGTGCGCTGAGAATGCCCAGCAGCAAGGCGCCGACGACCCCTGCCAGGAACTCGCCGGCGGAAATCTGGGCGGTCTGAGCCTCGACGGCTCCCAGCGCCCGTCGCAGGAAGCGGCCGAGGATGCCGCCGCACACGTAGCCGACGCCGGCGCCAACAACCGTGCCTAACAGGACACTTCCGTGTTGCATTCCCAGTCCGTAGCCGCCGGCCGTACACAAGAGGACGGCGAGCAGGCGGACGATCTCGACGAAGACTGACTTTCTCAACACGACTCCGAGGCTGCGGTAAGCGGCACGCTGCGCCTTCCCTCATCGGCCGCGAAGCCCGAAAGCTGCAGGTCCGATGCACTCCCGATGCCGAACGGAGCCATTCCGACGCCTCGCCGTAGACGGATTTTTCCTTGACTTCCGGCGAGTTTGGAGCCGAAGACGCAGCACCGAGATAACCCCGTCGGCCACAGCGCCCAGGACGGAGCAAGTTCGAAGGCTCCCGTGGGTTCCGAACGGCCTCCGTTATCATGCGAGCCCCAACCTCGGAGACGCCCCCATGCTCTCGAAGTTCGACGACTACCCGATCCATCAGACGTCAGAGCCGATCGCCCTGACGGCGACGACCGACCGCAACACCTACGATCGGTTCTGGTTCAACGGGTATACGGGCGACGGCGAGTTCTACTTCGGTATCGGCGCGGCGCTCTACCCGAATCTCCGAATCATGGACTGCGGGCTGAGCATCGTGCGCGATGGCGAGCAACACGCCTTCCACGCCTCGCGGCGCGCCCCGCGAGAACCCTCGGATGTGGAGGTCGGGCCGTTCAAGCTCGAGATCCTCGAGCCCCTGAAATCGTTGCGCGTCACGCTCGACTCGAACGAAACCGGCATCTCCGGTGAGCTGGAGTGGATTCCTCGCACGTCGAGCTTTGCCGAAGCTCACCAACGCACGCGCTTCGCCCGTGGGATCATGGAAGCGACGCGCTTCAATCAGTTCGGAACCTGGAAGGGCGAAATTCGCTACGCGGGCCAGACGGTCTCGATCGACCCCAGCCGCGTCTACGGCACCAAGGACCGATCCTGGGGCATCCGGCCGGTGGGTGACCGTGACCCCGGCGGAGCCCCGCCGCGCGCCGATGAACTGGGCGGCTTCTTCTTCCTCTGGGCGCCCCTCCATTGGAAGGACCGCTGCACCCACGCCGGGATCTTCGAGACACCCCAAGGGGTCCAGTGGCATTGGGACGGGATGGTCGTTCCCGTCTACGACGACCCCGAAAAGATTCCGCTCGTCGACGATCCGGGCCTGGAGCCGTTGATCGGAGTGGAGGAACACATCGAGTACGTGCCCGGCACACGCCGAGCTCGTCGCGCCGTAATCACGAATATCGAACGCGACGGCACCCGCAGCGAAATCGAGCTCGAGCCGCTGATCTGTTTTCGCATGAAGGGCATCGGTTACTTGCACCCAGAGTGGGGGCACGGCCAGTGGAAGGGCGAGCTCGCGATCGGCGGCGAGTCGTGGAAATGCTCCGAGGTGGACGGCATGGCGCTCGAGAACCAACACATCCAGCAGGTTGTGCGGGCCCGCTGCGGCAACGACGAGGGCGTCGGAGTGCTCGAGCAGATCAGCCTCGGGCCCCACGCCCGCTATGGCTTCAAGGGGCCGCTCGACCCCGCTTGAGCGCGCCGGCGCACACCCTCCGGTATCTCGGAAAACGAGCGCGCGTGCGCGGACTTGGGGCGGGTTTTGCGATCGAGATGCGGGCCGCTGAAAGCAGCGTCGAATCCCGGCAGCCGCGCCCCTCAAGGCCCAGCGCCTCTCCGCCGTAGACACAGCTACGGACCCGTCCGTGGCGGACCAGGAGTCGGCGTGAGTTCCCTTCCCAAGGTATTGCTGCTCGATGATGGAAAGCTCAGCAAGTTTCGCCAGACACTGCTGGGCCTAGGGGTCGAGCTAGACCAGCCTTCGGGTTCCGGCGTGCAGAACAAGGGAAGCTACGACCTGGTCGTTGCCACCACCGAGCACGTCATGGCGCTAGGCGGATCTTCCGGCCTGTCTGTGATTGGCGGAAATCCGATCTGGATCGCCGTCAACGATCGTGGCTCGCTACCCATTCGAATCAAACTGCGAAAGCTTGGCGTTCGCTTCCTCGTCCAGACCGGGGTGAGCTCCGAGCCGTTGCGGCTACTGCTCTCGCATATCCTCCACCAGGGGCCGAAACGCCGCGATACGCCGCGGCTGCCGATTGGTGCACAGGTGATCTGTCGCGATGGTCAAGGCAGCCCGTTTCACGCCGACCTTCTCGACCTGACACGAGAGGGCTGCCGCCTGGCCACCCATCATCCGTTGCGCTCGCGCACCGTCCTGGCCTTGAGCTTCCCGAAGGAACTCGTCGGGGGTAAAGACGTCGAGTTCAACTCTGTGATCGTCCGGGTGGATCTACAAGAGGGTTCGACCCAGCGATACGTCGCCGTGCGATTCGAAGACCTCGGGCCCGCCGCCATCCGGTTACTGGATGCGGTGATCATGGGTGATGTCGTTGGAACCGCCGTGAGCCGGCTGGGAAACCCGCGTCCAGGAGACGATGCGGCGGTTGCACCAGTGGCCGCAGCGCCGGAAGAATCGAAGTCTGCGAGTCCATCCCAGGCGAATCGCCGGCAAGAAAGACGGGTAGACCATTCGCGCGACGTGGCTGCGCTGCACGATGGCAGCGAGTACGTGATCCTGGGTCTCGATCTGTCGATTCACGGGATGCGGTCCGAGCACCTGGGTGGCTTGCGGGTCGGCTCGACGCTCGAGCTGGCAATCTATGGCAAGGAAGCGGACAAGCCCGTCGTTGTCCGAGCCACTGTCGATCGCGACGACGGCGTGGATGGAACCGTATTCCGCTTCGAGAAAATCTCCACGGCCGAACGTCAGCGGCTCGAGGCGATCATCGACTCCGGCAAGGAAATCCAATTCCTGGAACACGGTCGATCCGGAGAGTCGCTGATCATTTCCCGGGCCCGGGTTCGCTGAAGTTCCCGCCGCTCGGCCGCCCGAAGAGCTGCCCGCGCGTCTCCTCCAACCGCAGTCGTGCGCCCCGAAATGCAGCAATGCCGGCGAACCGATTCGGCTTCGAACGGACTCGTGTTCCCTTGATGGGAGGAGATTCTTCCGCATCCTGTTAGCCTCCAGTGCCGGCCAGACCGGCCGCAGCGAAACGAGGAGGTCTATCGGTGAGCGCCGCTTCCGCCTACGATCCGTTCCAGCGCGGGCCCTTTCCCGTTGGAGTCCGTACTTTCGAATTCGAAGACGCGTCTCGCCAACGCAGCCTGCCCGTCGAATTCTGGTATCCGGCGACGGATGCGTTTCGAGGCCGGGACCTCGATCCAGACCGGCAGGACCACTTCCAGGCCATGCCGATGGCACCCGAAGCGCGGCAGGCCGCAATTCGCGACGCCGACCCGCGCCGCGAACCTTGCCCCCTCGTGGTGTTCTCTCACGGTTACGGGGGCGAGCGACGCCAGACCACGCACTTCTGTACGCACCTGGCGAGCCACGGCTACGCGGTAGTTTCGATGGATCACATCGGCAACACCACGGCTGATCTGTTCGAACAGGCGATGTCCGCTCAGGGCGGCGGTAGCATGCCGGACCCGGCCAAGACGATCCTGCAGTTCATCGAGGACAGACCCGCCGACGCGAGCTTCGTGATCGATCGGGTGTTGGCCGGCGACGGGCCGGTCGACGTCGACGCGGACCGCGTCGGAATTACCGGGCACAGCTTCGGCGGCTGGACGACGCTCGCGACCACCGGGCGAGATCGCCGCATTCGAGCGGCGCTTCCGCTCGCGCCGGCGGGCGGCGCGTCCCAATTCCCGCTGTCCCCAGCCGGCGGCAACCCGTTGGAAGAAGCGCTCTCGCTCGATTGGGACCGCGAGGTACCCACCCTCTATCTCGTCGCCGAATTCGACACCCTGCTTCCCCTCGAGGGCATGCGAGGGCTGATCGAGCGCACCCCGCAGCCCCGACGTGCCGTCGTACTGCTCAACTCCGACCACTTCCACTTCTGCGATGGTGTCGAGCAGGTTCACGACCTGTTCAAGACGCTGGGCCCGATGCTCGAAGGGGCAGCGGGGTCCGGGGGCGGCGTCGACACCAAGGCCATGTTCGAGGCGATGAAGCCCAGCGGCGAACTCTGCCCGGGCGCTCACGCCTACACGATGATCCAGGGCCTGGGACTCGCCCACATGGACGCTCATCTGCGACAGATTCCGGCTGCCGCTGCCCTGCTATCCGATGACCTCGCCGAACTCCTGCGAGAGCATGGAATCGACGCCGAGGTCATCGCCTAGTCAGTCGTCGATCTCCACAACCGGAAGCAGAGCCTCCAGCACTTCTTCGACCGCTGCCGCCGCGGCTTGGACCAGCTCGCGGCCCGGAGCTGACCCAGTATGACACCGCCGCTGGCGGCCGCTCCGCGACCCGCTTTCTTGGGGCTTGGATCAAGGCCGAAGGACGAAACTCTGACGCGAATCGAATTTGGCAGTTGGCTGGCGCGTCGGATCCCAGTTCGGGAGGATCTCGAACTGCAGGCCCTTCCGATTGGGAAATGGCCCGTGTACATTTGGCCCCCGGTTCGCGCGAACGGCTCGGACTGGCTTGGCGACCCGGCTCTCCGGCTCGCAGGAAGATTCCTATCGAGTGCCCGCCTAGGCGGGCACTCGAAGTGAGAGGTGCTCAATGAGAAGGACTGATTCGATTCGGAGCAGATCCGCGGCCCGGTTGACGTCGGTGGCGACCGCGCTCGTGATTGCGTGCTTTCTCGGCGTGGGACTCGCGTCGGCGGAAGATCAGGCCGCGAAGGCGAAAGACCAGGCCGCGAACGCTGGAGCCCCCGCCGCCGGCAAGTACCGCCAGCTGCTCGCTGGGATCGAACTCAGTGACGACCAAAAGGCCAGCATCGATCGAATCGAAGAAGAAAACAGGGAGGGGCATCAGAAGCGGCGGGAAGAGGCTGTCGCGATGCGCAAGAAGATCCTGGAAGCCAAGAACGCCGGTAACGAAGCGGAGGCCGACGCGCTCAAAGCGCAGTTTCGCCAATCTGCCAATGCCAGCGGGCGAATCGATCAGATCCGTGCCGTGCTCAACGAGGAGCAGCAGGCGCAGCTCGACGTCAATCTGGAGAGGGTGAAAAAAGCGCGGGAGCAGAAGAGCGCTGAGCGGGCCGCCAAGCGGAAGGCCGCGCAGTAACGTCACGCTCCGGCGACGGCTTCCGCGTGACCCAGAAAACCAAAACCGATGACCTGAGAATCACGCGAACGCGCCCGCTGGTCGCGCCCGCCGCTCTCAGCGAGGAGATTCCACTCAGCAATCGGGCGGCTGAGTTCATCTCCGCCAGCCGCCGAAGTGCAGAGCTCATCCTCGACACTGAAGATTCGCGTCTGCTGCTCGTCGTAGGGCCCTGTTCGATCCACGACCCGGTGGGGGCACTCGAGTACGCGGCCAAGCTCAAGCGGCTGTCCGACGAAGTCTCCGACGCGATCTTCATAGTCATGCGCGTCTATTTTGAGAAGCCTCGAACCGTGATGGGCTGGAAGGGGCTGATCAACGACCCTGATCTCGATCGCTCGTTTCAGATCAACAAGGGGTTACACCTGGCACGCCAGGTGCTGGCCGACATCGCGGAGGTCGGGTTGCCCGCGGGAACCGAATTTCTGGACACGACCCTGGGCCAGTTCTATGCGGATCTGATCAGCTGGGGGGCTATCGGTGCGCGCACGGCCGAGAGCCAGGTTCATCGCGAGCTGGCGTCGGGCTTGTCGATGCCGGTTGGGATCAAGAACCGAACCGATGGGAACGTTCAGGTGGCGGTGGATGCCATTCTCGCCGCCAGGGAGCGGCACCTCTTTCCATCGCTGACGAAGGAAGGCGGGCCAGCAATTCTGGAAACCAGCGGCAACCCCTACGGGCATCTCGTCCTGCGAGGTGGCAGGGAGACGGGACCCAATTACGCTGCGCCGGCGGTAGACGAGGCGCTTGTGCTGCTCCGGCACGCCGGCCTGCCCGAGATCGCCATGATCGACTGTAGCCACGGCAACAGCGGGAAGGATCCGCGGAAGCAGATCGAGGTCGTCGCCGACGTGATCGAACAGCGACGCGGCGGACGGCAGAGCATCCGTGCACTGATGTTGGAGAGCCACCTGGTAGCGGGCCGGCAGGACGTCACCGAACGGCCCCTGACCTACGGGCAGAGTGTTACGGACGCCTGTCTCGGATTCGAGGAGACGGCCGATCTGATCCGAAGGCTCGCGGAGGCCGTCTAGATTCTGCTCGGAGCCTTCTTCGCAAACCTGACAGGCCGGCTCGAGGCCAGCTCCCGCGTCTATCAGAGCATGAATGCAATCGTAAAGCGCGACAGAGCGCGCTGATTCCAACGACTCGGTTCGAGCCATTTGCGGCGCAGCAGTGAACGCGCGACCTAGCTCGGATCGGGCTTGGGCGTGTCGGGACCGCTCGGGGGCAGCTGGGGGCGTGCCGTGTATGTTGCGTCGATTCGTCCGGTGAGGCTGCCTAGAAAGATCTCGATGGAGCGGATCTGCGAAGCGTCGAGGTTCTTGTCGAGCTGGTGTTCGGCCATGATCCGAATGACCTCTTTCAGTGTCGGGACCGAACCGTCGTGAAGGTAGGGCGCCGTCTTCGCAATGTTGCGAAGCGAGGGCACCTTGAAGACCTGGCGGTCGCTCTCTTGTTCGGTGACCGCGAAGCGCCCCGGGTCCTCGACGGGATACGGGCGGATCAGACCGAGCTTTTGATACATCCCGCCCCCCACGGCTGGCCCCATATGACAGGTGATGCAGCCGGTGTTCACGAAGGTCTCCAAACCCGCGATCTCATCCTGCGTGAGGGCGTCGGTCTGTCCGGAAATGAAGTCATCGAACCGGCTGGGCGTCATCAGGCGCCGCTCGAAGGCGCCGATGGCTCGGCCCATGTTGTCGTAAGTAACCGGATCTCCCTCCCCCGGAAACGCCGCAGCGAAGGCCTCCACGTAGCCCGGAATGGAGCGCAACACGCTGAGCACGGCCTGCTCATTGGGCATCGCCATCTCGATGGGGTTCAGCACCGGACCCTTGGCCTGCTCCTCTACGTCTGCGGCGCGGCCATCCCAGAACTGGCTGATGTGAAGAGCCGCGTTGTAGACCGAGGGCGAGCTGCGATCTCCCCGCTGCCCGCGATGGCCCGGCGAATTCGGTTGATTGTCCTGACCGAAGCCGGCCAGATCGTGACAGCTGTTGCAGGAGACGTCGTGATTCTTCGAAAGCCGATCATCGAAGTAGAGCATCCGCCCCAGATCGAGCTTTGCATCGGTCGCAGGATTCGAAGACGAAACCGCTTCGCCCGGCAGGGCGCCAAAGATCGCTCGCGCCTGATCCGCCAGCTCACTGCGGCGGTCCAGCGCGGCGCCGGCGGCAAGCGCAACCGTGAACACTACGCTTGCGGACAATCGAATCCACGTCGTGAACATCACATCTCCAGATCCCGCGGCTGGGAACATCGTCGCGCGAGTGCGTCGCCGTCGGGCTCCTACTCGCTGTCCGACGGGATGTGTAATCACTCGGGCGCGATACGCAACCATCGCGGAAGAACGAGCCGGAGCGAGGCGTGGCATCCCTGAATTAGAAGGAGCTGGCCTGAGCCAGTGGGCCAGGTCAGCGGCGGAATGTAGCCGGATGGCGCCACCCGAGAAACCCAGCCACGACGATCAGCCCCGTTGCGCCGCCCAGCCACAGATACGCACGCGTGAGCTCGGTCTCGCGAACGATCGCGTCCAGGCCCGCGAGTCCGAGCACAACGACCACCAACAACGCGACCGGCATCCAGCGAAGACTCGTGTCGTCTTCGGCTCGCCGCGCCGCCTGTGCGCCAAGCAAGCCGAGCACAACCCAGATTGCGAAGTGAACCGCGTTGTAGATCGCCGCCGCGCCAGGCGCGGAGGTCGTCTGTCGAGCCGCGGCCCCGTCGAGCAGCAGCGTCCCCAATACGGACGCCGTGTGCAGAGGTTCTCCGAGCCAGCTGTCTCGAACGAAAAATACAGCGGCTACCGCAAGGCCACCCAGAAGCCCCGCCTCCAGCCACTCCGGCAGCACCAGGGTCGACCGCGTCGGGACTCGGCGGCTGTCGTGGGTGGTCGCAGGCTTGCTCATCCAATCGCCTGACGCTGATCCACCGCAATTTCCGTGCCGGCGCCGCGGAGCCTGCTGTGGGCCTGTGGAATCTGGGTGCGAGGTAACCCACCGCCCTTGCAACCAGATCAGCCGTGCGCAGGCTCCAACCAGACACAGGGGATCGCCAGTCGGCCGCGCCTGGCGCGGGGGCTATGTTCGTCGGCGCGTGTTCGTCGGTACAGTTGCGGCGGTGGCGGGGCGCCGGCCGAATCGACAGGGTTCAGAGGGAGGCCAGAGAGCATGGCGCTGCGCGATCGGATCCATGAAGAGGCTCAGGAACTCCGCGCAATGCGCGACGAGCTGCGGGTGCAGATGCACCTGAGCAAGCTCGAGGCGCGCGATCTCTGGGATCAGCTCGAAGGGAATTGGGAACACGCCGAATCGAAGCTCGGAGAAATTGGCGAGGCGTCTCAGGAGACTGCAGAGGACGTTGGCCAAGCGGCCAAGCTTCTGCTCGACGAGTTGAAAGAGGGCTACCGAAGGCTGCGCAAGCTGCTCTAGAGCATCGGCACCGCGGCGATACCAGCCCGTCAACCGAAACGCGAGGAGACACCAATGGCCGACTTCAAGAACATCCTGGTGCCGATCGACTTTTCCGATCACTCGGCGGTAGCGCTCGAGACAGCGGCCAAGATCGCCAAGGCCTTCGGAGGGAGGATCCGGCTGCTCCACTGCTACCAGATCCAGCCTGGCGGGGTTTCGCCTTACGGAATCGCCCTGCCCAACAACTACTACAGTGACATTCGCAATGCCGCCAGCCAGCAGCTTCAGGAATGGCAGAAGCGAATCGCACCGGAAGGGGTGGAGGTCGAGTCGACCCTGATGGGCGAATTTCCGTCGCACGCCATCGCCGTGACTGCGGAGGAAATGAGGGCCGATCTCATCGTGATGGGTACCCGCGGCCTTTCCGGAATCAAGCACGTCATGCTCGGAAGCGTCGCGGAGCGCACGGTGAGAATCGCGCCGTGTCCGGTGATGACCGTGAAGGCCTGAGCCGCCTGAACCGCCGCCAGGCAGCGCACAGCCCAACGTGCCATCCACGCTCAGGATGTGCATAATCGGGGTCGCGAGTGCACCGCGACCCGACCTGGTTCGCTGGCGCGAACAGCGAGGATGGAAGCAGATGACGGACCCCCATGGCATCGACACCGTCGAGCAGCTCCGCGAGCTGATCTCCGAGCCCGCTCCGATCATGCACGAGGTCAAGGGCCATCGGATCGGAACTCATGAGCGCGCCTACATCGAGCGCTCTCCCTTCCTTTTGCTGGCCACCTGCGACGCCGCAGGCAAGATGGACGTGTCGCCGAAAGGCGACGCGCCCGGATTTGCTCGAGTCGAGGACGAGACGACGCTGGTCATTCCCGATCGGCCGGGGAACCACCTCGCCTACGGCCACTTGAACATCCTCTCCACTGGGCGCGCGGGAGTCGTTTTTCTGATTCCCGGAACCCCAGAGACCGTTCGCGTGAACGGCCGCGCCGAGCTCACCCGCGACCCGGAGCTTCTGGAGCAGCTCGCCGCGCGGGGCCGCCCCGCCATCCTCGCCACGCGCATTCACATCGAGGAGTGCTTTTTTCACTGCGCCAAGGCGTTCTTGCGC
>CAXMOC010000048.1:0-16252 GCA_964194865.1 uncultured Opitutales bacterium
AGGTGATCCACGCTCCCGGAGGGCTCGAGGCGGATCCGCTGCTGGTGAACCTCGAGGACCCGGTGGAGGGTATTGCGGGTTCGCCGATGGATGGGCCTACCTTCGACGAGTTCTTGGATGGTGCTGAAGTCGTGAGCATCGAGGGGTCCATCGACGACGAGCTCGCGCTGACCTCGATCAACTACACCTCGGGAACGACGGGCCGGCCGAAGGGCGTCATGTACACCCACCGCAGCGCGACACTCAACGCGCTGTCCGAGATCATCGTTCACAAGCTCGAACGGGATTCGGTCTTTTTGTGGACGCTCCCGCTCTTTCACTGCAACGGATGGTGTTTTCCCTGGGCGGTAACCGGCGCCGGCGGCACCCACGTGATGCTCCGTTCGATCGATCCGGCGCTGATGATCGACCTGATCCGCAAAGAGCGCGTGACCCACTTCAACGGTGCTCCCACCGTGTTGTTGATGCTCGCCGAAGCGCCCGAGGCCCAAGGGGTCTGTTTCGATCCGCCGATTCGGGTTGCCACGGGAGGCTCGCCGCCCTCGCCGACGTTGTTGGGTCGGATGGGGGAGCTGGGGGTGGACATCATCCATCTCTACGGGCTGACCGAGACCTACGGTCCGCACGTCTTTTGCGAGATGCAGCCCGGCTGGGAGGATCTCGATACGGCAGGCCGAGCCAAGGTGATGTCGCGACAGGGCGTTCCCTACCCCGTGGCGAATCATCTGCGGGTGGCAGACGAAGAGATGCGAGACGTCCCGGCAGACGGCCAGACCATGGGCGAGGTGATGATGCGCGGCAACAACGTGATGAAAGGCTACTTCGATGATCCCGCCGCAACCGCCGAGGCCTTTCGCGGTGGCTGGTTCCACTCCGGGGATCTGGGAGTGGTCCATCCGGATGGCTACATCGAGCTGCGCGACCGCAAGAAGGACATCATCATCAGCGGCGGGGAGAACATCTCCACCATCGAGGTGGAACACGTGGTCGTGCAGCATCCGGCGGTGCTCGAGTGCGCGGTCGTTGCGACGCCTCACGAGAAGTGGGGCGAAGTTCCCAAGGCGTTCGTATCGCTCAAGCCCGGCGGGAAAGCCGAAGAGCAGGACATCATCGACTTCTGCCGCGAGCGTCTGGCACACTTCAAGTGCCCCAAGAGCGTCGAGTTCATCGAGCTTCCCAAGACTTCCACGGGCAAGATCCAGAAGTTTCTTCTGCGCTCCCGGGAGTTTGGGAACTCGGAAAAGCGGATTCACTGAGCCGCGCTTCGAAAGTGTTTCACAGCCTCCGCTCAAGCGAACGCGGGGCGCCGCTGTCGACGGTCGCGGCAAGGCGCCCGGTTGAAGCGCTTCGATGAATCGCGAGCATCCCGACGACTCGAGAATTCGCAGGTACGGTTGGAGCCTGATCGTCGCGTTGCTGGGTGGATCCCATGCGGCTGCGCTTCGTTGGATCTCTGACGACGCCTACATCTCGTTGCGATATGCCCGAAATTGGGTTGAGGGCTTTGGCCTCGTATTCAATCCGGGCGAGCGCGTCGAGGGCTACACGAATTTTCTCTGGACCAGCCTGCTGGCGCTGGGCCTGAAGCTCGAGTTCCCTCCCGAGGAGCTGGCGATCGGGCTCGGGTTGATTGGCTCAACGGGAAGCCTCTTGGCGCTCCTTCGCTTGCGCAGGTTTGTGATCTCGCCGGCGGGATCCGTTCCCTTCTCGCTGCTGGCGTTGGCGCTGAGCTACACGTGGGCCAGCTTCGCGACGGGCGGATTGGAGACTTCGCTGCTCGGGTTGCTGCTCGTCGCGAGCTTCTTGCTGCTCTTCGAGGGAGCGCACGCATCAGATACGTCAGCGGGCCGCCGCAAGCTCGTCCTCGCCGGCGTGTCGATCGCCCTGGCTGCAATGACGCGCCCGGATGCCGTCCTCCTGCTACCGGTAGCGTTCGGCTATCTGATCTCGAAGCTGCGAACTCGGCGTTCGCGCGTTGGTGCCCTCGCCCTTGTGGTCGTTCCCCTGGCGCTCCTCTACTTCCCGTACTTCCTCTGGAGGCTGAACTACTACGGCTACTTCTTTCCGAATACCTACTATGCCAAGGCAATCGACGTGGCGAACTATCGTCAGGGCTGGCTCTACCTGTGGGAGTTCGTGCGCTGCGACTACGTGTGGGCGCTGCTGCCGTGGCCCTTGATCGGCGTGTGGCGGCTTCGCAGGCGCGAGGGTCGACTCGAGTATTCGGCGTTGCTGGCGTTTTGCATCCTTCACATCGCCTACGTGGTTCGCGTCGGTGGCGACTTCATGGAGGGACGCTTCTTCGTGCCCGTGCTGCCTCCACTCTATCTGCTGACCGAATGGTCGCTTCGCGAGCTCCTGCCGGCCAGAGCGGCCGCGGCCGCACTGGTGGTGATGGTGGCACTCACCGCCGTCGGTCACCGCGCGCTGGCTCCACGTGCCATCGAACACGGTATTACCGATGAGAGAAGCTGGGCTTCGATCGTTCAGGTGTGGCGCGGCGCCGGTGCGGCTTTCGCGAAGCATCTTCCGCCCGACACGCGGGTCGCCACCGACGCCATCGGCGCATTCGGTTTCGCGAGTGGGCTGCCCATCGTCGACACGCACGGTTTGACGGACGAGTTCGTCGGCCACCAGCCCCTCGATGTTCGAAGACGCCCGGGCCACGAGAAGGTCGCAGGCCTCGCCTACCTGGTACGGCGAAAGGTTGCCATCTTGCGAGACGTCGGGCTGTATCGGATGCGCCGTCCCGCCGATTTCGAGTACGGAGGCAACCACTACTACCTGATGACGAAGCGACGCGACGTTGTCGAAGGCTTCGAACGCGCAGTCGCAGAGTTGAAGGCAGCGGCCAATCCAGCGCGCGAGAGCGGGCCCCGTGATGACGCGCGCAGAGGCGGAGTCGCAGACGGATGACGGGTAGCCGTGGGGTTCATGAAAGGGACTCTGCTGCCGGGCGGTGGGGAATCTGGGGCGTGCTGGCGTTGGTGTTCATCGTCTGCGGGCTCTACCTACCGTCGCTCTCCAGCGGATTCCTCTACGACGACCAGGTGTTGATCGTGGACGCTCCAGCAAGAGCATCCGCACTCGAGCTCTTCTCGATCTTTCGCGAGCCACACCACACCGCCAATCTGCCCTACTACCGACCGATCCCACGTTTCAGTATGGCGGTCCAGAAGTTCGCGTACGGCAACGATCCGTTGCCCTTTCATGCATTCAATGTCGCGTTGATCGGCGCGGTCGCTCTGGCAGCGCTGGCCCTTCTGCGATCGCGCGGCTTTCGATCCCAGCCGGTGCCTGCCCTGTTGGGAGCTGCGTTGATTGCCTTGCACCCGGCGACGTCGAGCGCCGTCTACGCGATCACCGGACGCGAGACGCTACTGCTCGCCATGTTCTCGATGGCCGCTGTGGCCGCGTTTCTCCGCAGCGGCCGAGGCTGGTACGCGGCAGCATTGCTCCTACTCGCTGGGGCTCTCCTGTCCAAGGAGCAGGCCGTGATGATCCCGGCCGTGTTCGTGTGGGCCGACCTGCTGAAGCTCTCGAACGACCCGCCCGGAACAGATCCGCGACGCTGGGTTCGCCGCTACCTGCCTGTCGGCGCCCTTGTGCTGCTCTACCTCGCGTGTCGCTCCCAGATCTTGACGGGTCCATCGCCGCGTCTTGCACTTTGGGAGGCGCCCGCGGGCCCGCTGTTCTCCGCGCTCCACGTTCTGCAGACGCTCTTCGTTCCTTTTGTCGAACTGGTCTACGAGCCCAGCGGACCCGAGGTCTGGTGGTCGGGCTGGCGTCTCGCGGGAGTCGTTCTGGCGACCGCTAGCCTGACCGTTGTCGCAGTTCGGAAGTGGGGCGAGGTTGCCGGGCCCGTGTTGTTCGGACTCGGTTGGTGCGTCCTGATGAACCTACCGATCGCCAACGTCTTCGTTCAGGAGGCCAAGTTCGCGGAGCGTTACGCATTGATGGCGCTACCGGGCCTGGTGGGGATCGCGCTGGCGTTGCTATCGGATCCTCGAAGGCGGGCCGGCGCCAGGCCGAGCGTCTTGGCAGGGAGCTTGGCATGGATCGTCAGCTTGGGCGTGATCAGCGTTGGGCGGGCCGAAACCTTCTCGACTGAACGGGTGTTCCTCAATCAATGGGTGAGCACTTCACCCCGCTCCGCCCAGGCTCAGGCGGCATTGGGCCAACATTGGCTCAGGATCGAGCGCTTCGAGCGCGCGATCGAGCCCTATCGTCGAGCGAAAGAGCTCCTGCCCGAAGTTGCAGAGCGCCACTTTGCCCTGGGCAACGCGCTGCGCTTGGCCGGAAGAAGCGACGAGGCCCTCGAGGAGTACCAACACGCCTTGCGGATCGACCCCGACCATCTGGGAGCTCAACTCAACCTGGGGCGCATACTGCGGCGGGACGGACGCTTGAACGAGGCAGCGAGCCTGTACGAGTCGTGGCTCGAGCGAAATCCTGACGACGAGCAGATACAGAGACGGCTCGATCAGGTGCGGATGGAGCAGCGGCGAATGGAGCGTTCCCAAACGGGTCGCGATCGAAGAGTGACGCCTTGAAACGGTCGAGACATGGGGCCTGACCAACGGAAAGACTGTCTCATTTGGTAGCCAATGGCGCGATCGGGGCGCCGTCACTCCCGAGAGGCAGCGGAGCGGCGCTGAACAGGAACTCGTATCTCCCATCGCCGGCGCAGCTTTCGGATAGCTCGTCCAGATCGAAGACCTCGCCGAACCACATGCCCGTGTCTCGCAGGCAGATCGTGCGAAGAGGATCGAGACAGTCTGGCGCCTCGCTGGGACGCGCTTCGGTCTGCCAGGTGTCTGTGGCGACGACCGCTACCTCACGCTCGTAGATCCAGCGCGCACAATGCACTGAAAGCCCTGGCGCGGGGCCGCTGCGATAGCCGCTCCAGGAATGCTGTTGCTTGCAGCGTTGCAGCGTGCCGGTCCGAACCAGCACGATGTCACCGGATTCCGGTGCCACGCCGAACGCCTCGGCACAGGAATCGAGATCCGCGGGTTGAATACGTGTGTCGTCTTCGAGCCAGGGCAGCCGCCGGTAGCGTGGGAAGTCGAGGAGTATTCCGCGGCCGATCACCCCGGCGGCTCGGTCGAGAACCTGCACGCCCTCATGGGGGGAAGGCTGCGGCCCGGTGCCGGCGTAGGGCTGCTCCCCCTGGGAGCCGCGAAGCGGCGAGTGCCATCGGGTTCCCCACCCATCTCGGAGGAGCGCTTCGTCGCTCTGCGCGGAAGGAGATTCGTCCTGATTCGGTGTCCCGAATTCTCTCGACCAGGCGCATGAGATCACGACTCCGGATCGAGGTATTGCACAGGCGGCGAGGACCCGTTCGCGCGTGATGAAATTGAGAGTGCCGCGCTCGTCGTTTTGCCAACGCCCCCGATTCGAGTAGCGCTCGCTCCACTCGTGGAGGGTCGGCGCGTCGAGCTGGGCCATGCTCTTCTCCCGCCATCACTGGATCCGGGTTTCAGCCGGGGGCTGGGTCGAGCCGAAGCGACGCCTCGACCCGCGCGACGTCCTCTGGCACGTCGACGGAAATGCTCGTCCAGCCTTCTACGATGGCACAGCGGATGCGATGACCGTGCTCGAGGGCCCGCAGTTGCTCGAGCTCCTCGGCGCGTTCGGCTGCGGTTCTCTCCATGCGAACGAAATCCATCAGAAACGGGCGGCGATACGCATACAATCCGGCGTGTTGCCAGTAGCGAGGGGGAGCGTCGACACTTCGAAGGGCTGGAATCCGACTGCGAGAGAAGTAGAGCGCGTTGTGTTGCCGATCGAGTACCACCTTGACCCGGTTGGGATCATCGATGCCATCGGAGCTGGCGGCGTGGACGACCGTAGACATCGGGATCTCCGGATCCTCCAGCAGTGCGTCCACAGCAGCGTCCACCACCCATCCTTCGATGAGGGGCTCGTCTCCTTGGATGTTGACGACGATCTCGTCGGAGAGTCCGGCGGCAACCTCTGCGAGCCGGTCGGTTCCGGTTGGATGATCGCTTCGAGTCATGGCGACCTCCGCTCCAAAGTCGCGGCACGCCGAAGCGATTCGTTCATCGTCTGTCGCGACGATCGCGCCGCGCAGGCGCTTGGAGCGGCGCGCCCCATCCCAGACCCGCTGGATCATCGACAGGCCCGCGATCGGTGTCAGCGGCTTGCCTGGAAACCTGGACGCCTGGTAGCGCGCGGGAATGATTCCCACCACCGTCATGGCGCGATCCTACCCGATGGTTACATTTCCCGCCGTGATCGGGCGACCCGACGAGCGCGAGCGCTCGCGGTCCACGATCTTCCCGCTGTGCGAGTCAGGGTGTTTCCCTCGAGAGTCTCGCCCACGGATTGGATCGCTGAAGCGCAATCGGCATGGGAGAATGGATGAGCACCTTTGGAATTCTGGTCGGAGGGGGGCCGGCCCCCGGAATCAACGGCGTCATCGGCGCGGCGGCGACCGCGGCAACCCGGGAAGGGTCTCGCGTCATCGGAATCCTCGAAGGCTTCCGCCACATCATGCTGGGCGAGTGCGATCAGGTACTCGCGCTAGACGAGGCGAGCGTCGACCAGATTCATCTGAAAGGCGGCTCGATTCTGCATACCTCCCGAGCCAACCCGACGCGGTCGCCCGAACATCTCGCCAACTGTGTGAGCTCGTTGGATGCGTTGGGAATCGATCACCTGATCACGATCGGTGGAGACGACACGGCGAGTTCTGCGATGCGGGTGGCGGACGCCGCCGGCGGGCGCATCAAGGTCGTTCACGTGCCCAAGACGATCGACAACGATCTTCCTTTGCCCACGGGAATACCCACGTTTGGTTTCGAGACCGCCCGCGAGCACGCCACTGCAGTGGTGGAGAGGATCCTGGAGGACACGCGCACGACACGCCGTTGGTTCTTCATCATCATGATGGGTCGGACCGCAGGGCACCTCGCCCTCGGTTCCGGAAAGGCGGCGGGCGCACCGATCTCGCTATTGCCTGAAGACTTCTCGAAGCATCCGATCCAGATGGAGGATGTCGTGCGAACCCTAGAGGGGGCGATCGTGCGGCGACTCGCTATGGGGCGGCCCGACGGGGTGGCCGTGATCGCCGAGGGAATTGCCGAACACCTGGATCCCGCGGATCCGATCCTGCAGGACGTTCCTCAGGACGAACACGGCCACATCCGGTTGGCCGAAGTTCCGCTCGGCAGCGTGCTGCGAAAAGCCGTGCAGGATGCGCTAGCGAGCCGTGGCGTGAGCGTCGCCATTGGGGAGAAGGACGTCGGCTACGAGGTGCGCTGCGGCTATCCGACTGCCTTCGATCGCGACTACACACGGGACCTGGGAGTGGGAGCCGTGCGAGCGCTGATTGCGGGACACTCGAGCGCCCTCATCACCCGCCAATCCGGCAAGATCGTGCCGGTGCCGTTCGACGAGATCGTCGATGCAGAAACCGGTCGAGCGCGAGTGCGGCAGGTCGACACGGAGAGCGACAGCTACTTGAATGCGCTGGCTCTCCAAGAACGCATCACCGAGCGCGATCTCGAAGACGACGCGATGCTGTCACGCATCGCCGAGGCGGCCCACCTGAGCCCAGCGGAGGCCAGGCGGCGCTACGCCCCCCTCTGATCCTACGAAGCGCGGCTTCGTCTTGGACGAGGGGAATTCCCTTCGGCGGATGCGAGTCGGTAGGTGTTCGAGAACGGGTGGGTCTGGTACAACCCCGCTGTCCTACAGCCGGGGGATGGCGTGACGGACCCGAGCGAGAAGACTCTCGAGCGACAGATCCGAGCGTTCCATTGGGTCCGATTGCTCAGCGAAATCCCGACGCGCCCCGGTGGTGCCGCCGCGGCAGCGGAGGCGGCGCATCGGATCGAGGCGTGGCTCAGAGAGATCGGAATCGAGGAGGTCGAGAACCGGCCCGCTGGCGATCGCGCGTCTACAGCGCTGTCGGTGGCCCTTCACCTCGGCTTGGGCGCGGTCGCGTGTGTGTTGAGCGGATTGCTTGGGAGCGCGCTGGCTGGTTTCGTGGCCGTGTCGTTTCACCGTGAGGCCCGTGGCCGGCCCCTGTTGTCGCGCTGGCTGCCGACCCTGAACCTCCAGAATGTGATCGGACGCGTGGGTGCGACATCGCCGAGTCAGCGCGTGGTGCTGAGCGCTCGCATCGACGCGGCCGCGCGGCCGAGTTGTTGGGAATCCGTGGCGAGGTGGATGGCCGAGCGGATCCCCTACGGTCGGCGTCGCCTGGACCCGGATGTCGTTCCCGGGACATTGCTGTGGCTCGGTGCAGCGTCGCTTCTGGTCGGCTGGCTCGGCGCCGACGCCCTCTTGGTTCGTGGCGCCACCGCTCTGATCGGTTTGGGGCTGGCGGCGGGGACCGTGCTGACGCTCCTCTGGGACCGTGTGGGGACGAGCTCCTCCCGGCAGCTGCGAGCCTCCGCGGCCGCGGCCATGTTGACGGCGACCGAGCAGCTGTTGGCCCAGCTTCCGGAGGGAGTCGAACTCTGGATGGTCGGCTGCGGTGGCGAGAGGTTCGGAGGTGCGGGACTTCGCTCCTTCGTGGAGGCTCATACCGATTGGCCGGTCGAAGCCAGCTACTTCGTTCACTTCGAACCCGTGGGCCGCGGCCCGCTTCACTATGACTGCGGCGCCGGCTCCTCCGCGAGGAGCGACGCCTCTCCCACATTGCTGGAGCTGGCTCGCAGGGTGTCGGAGAGCGGCGTGTTCGGAGAGCTTTCCCCCAGCGATCGCTTCGAATCGAGCGAAGTGGGAATCGCTGCGGATGCCGGCTTCCCGACGCTCTTCCTCGTTGCCCAGACCGATGCTCCTGCCGGGCGCGGCGAGCAACCTGAGAGAGGAGCTCCGGGCGCCGTCGACATGCCCACGGTGATTCGAGCTGCGGATTTCGGCGCAGCCGCGGCCCGCGCGGCTTTGCGCGGAGAGGCGGGCCCAATCGCGATACTCTGAACTAATGCAGGCAGAACTCCATCCCTGGAATCACGGCTTCGAGTGGCAACCGGCACCAGCGCCCACCCACTGCATTGCACCCCAACAGGCCGCCGAGTTCGACGAACAAGGCTTCCTCTTGATCGAGGACGCCTTCGATCGCGAATCGATGCAGGCGGTGATCGCAGAGATCGACCCCTGGGAAGAACGCGTCACGGAGTTTCTACGAACGCAGGACGAGGGCCGGCTCTTCATCGCCCAGGCGGACGCCATCACCTTCAGCACGCACCTGGTGACTCGCTCGCCGGCGCTGAGGGATTTTTGCGCTGGTCCCCGCTTTCGAGATCTATGCGCCGATCTGATCGGCCCGGACGTGCGCCTCTATTGGGATCAGGCCGTATACAAGAAGACCGAGAAGCGGCGATCGTTTCCCTGGCACCAGGACAACGGTTACACATTCGTGACGCCACAGCAGTACCTTACCTGCTGGGTCGCTCTGACCGACACCGACGAAGACAACGGCTGTCCCTGGGTCGTACCGGGTGCCCATCGGCGCGGCACGCTTCGGCATTGGATGACCGACCTGGGTTGGCAGTGTCTCGACGATCCACCCAACGCCCGGCCGGTTCCGGCACGTGCCGGCAGCATCGTGGTCTTCTCGTCGTTGACGCCGCACGCGACCGGACCCAATCGCACGGACGCCGTGCGCAAGGCCTACATCGTCCAGTTCGCGCCGGATGGCGCGCACATCTTGAAGAAGAACCCAGCGGGAGGTGACCCGCTCCGCGAGCCGCAGGATGCGGCGGATCGTCAGTTCCATGTTCTGCGCGGCGGACAGGGGGTCGACTGAGTGCGCGGGAGCGGCTCGTCGCCGGACATTCCCAGCGCTGTCTTGCCGGCACCTGCCATTCGTCCCCTACCGACGCCTTCTCCCCTGCGGCGGATGCTGGGGCCGAGCGTGATTCTTGCGGGGCTGTCGATCGGCAGCGGTGAGTTCGTATTGTGGCCACGGCTGACCGCCGAATTCGGATTCCAGCTCTTCTGGGCTTGTTGGGTCGGGGTCACGATCCAGTTCTTCCTCAACATGGAGATCGAGCGCTGGACCCTCGCCACCGGGGAGAGCGCCGTCGTCGGGTTCGTCCGGCTCGCCCGCGTCTTTGGTCCGGTCTTTCTCCTCTGCGGCACGATTCCCTGGATCTGGCCCGGTTGGGCGACCGGCGGGGCGACCTTGCTGAGCTGGCAGTTCGAGGTGCCCGTGACCCCGACCGCGGTGGCGAGCCTGGTCGCCTGTGGGGCGATCCTGTCGATCGGTCCCGTCGTGTATCGAACCGTCGAAGTAATTCAGTTGGTCCTCGTCGTAAGCATCTTCGGACTGCTGATCGTGCTTTCGGTCACCGCGGTTCGCTGGGAGACCGTGTTGGGGTTGGCGGCGGGCGCCGTGAGCTTCGGCTCGATTCCCGACGGAATCGAGCTCCCGATGCTGCTCGGCGCACTCGCATTCGCCGGTGCCGGAGGCTCGGTCAATCTGGCCCAATCCAACTACATCAAGGACAAGGGCTACGGGATGGGCCACTGGATCGGTCGGATCACCAGTCCGTTGACTGGGCGAGAAGAGACCGAGAGCCAAGTAGGCTACGTGTTCGAGCTGACAGAGGAGAATCTCGCTCACTGGAAAGTCTGGTGGCGCCGCGCCAACGTCGAACACTTTCTCTCCTTCTACGTGTTGTGCCTTCTCTCGTTGGCGCTCTTCTGTCTGGTTGCGGCCACCCTGCTCGAACCCGGCGCCGAAGTTGGCGAGGGCTTCGATTTCATCCGCGACCAGGCGGACAGTCTCGGGCGGGGGTTTGGCCCGCTCTCGCGGCAGGCGTTCCTGGCAATCGGCATCGCCGTCCTATTCACCACCGAGCTCGCGGTGCTCGACGCGGTATCGCGGGTGGCCGCTGATCTGCTCAAGATCGCCTTCTTTCCCGATCGGGCTCCGAGTCTCTCCCAGCTGTACTTCGCCGTGGTGTGGGCGCTGATTGCGTTCGGTACGGCGGTGCTGCTAGTCGGCTTCGATCAGCCTCTGAGCCTGCTGATCCTCTCCGCGGCCCTCAACGGCTTCGTCATGTTCCTCTACTCCGGTCTATTGCTGTGGCTCAATCTCAGAAGCTTCTCGGGACCGCTTCGACCTCACTGGACGCGGATACTCGCGCTGGGCGGCGCCGTACTGTTCTTCGGCTACTTCAGCGTTCTCACGCTCGTCGACCAACTGTCGGATCTGTAGTGGCCCGCTTCTTTCTGGACGCACTTCGCGACGTCGATCATGAATCTGTTCGTTCCCTCGGCGGGTTCCAAATGGCTCATCGAGGTTCCCTACCATCTTGCCCGCCGGAGAGCAGCTCGACGTCTCGGTGGTGACGGTTCTTCTCGCATACGCGTATGGGGACGCGACCCCCAACCTGATCCAGCCGTTCTTCGCAATCCCAATTCTCGCTGTCACGAAGCTGCGCTTCGGTGATGTCGTGGGATACACGTTCCTGGTGGCGCTTGCCTGTTTCCTCACCGGCGCCATCGCCATGCTAGTGATCTCGCCGCACCTGTAACCCTCGCGCCGGATGCCATAAGCTCTGCAGGTCAGGTTGTGGTGGGTCGTAGCGCCACAATCCGGGGGGCTAGGTCCGATGAACATCGTGATCGTGGGAGCGGGCCGGGTTGGCTACACGCTTGGCGAGAAGTTGACTCGCGACGGACACGATGTCTCCCTGATCGATACGAATCCCGAGAAAGTTCGCGAGCTCGCCGAGACGCTCGACGTGCGGGTGATCGTTGGGAACGGAGCGACGGCGCCCGTGCTGCGGCGCGCGGGGATCGAGAAGGCAAATCTGGTCGTCGCCGTTACCGATCGAGACGAAGTGAACATCGTCGTCGGCTTTCTGGCCTCCTTCGCCTTCAAGGTGCCCCGCATCGTGGTGCGGCTTCGCGATGCCGACCACGCAGAGGGCTTCGAGTGGATCGGGAAGGAACATCCGGGTGAGCACGTCTGGGTCAACCCGGACGTAGCCGCGGTTGATCGAATCGCCTCGCTGCTGGAGGTTCCGGGCGCAGTCGACGTGGTTTCGTTCATGGACGGCCAGCTGGTCGTGGCAGGGTTTCGAATCAACCCGAACTCCGACTTCGTCGGGGTTCGGGTCACAGACCTCAACCTGCTCTCTGCCGCTACGCCCACCCTCGCGGTGGCCATTCACCGCAACGATCGATGGATCATTCCCCACGGCGGGGAGGAGATCTCGATCGGGGACCTGGTCTATTTCGCCATCGCGCGCGAACACCTCAATGACGTCCTTCCGCTCTTCGGAGCGCCTCCGGATCGCCGACGCAATGTCATGATCGGCGGAGCTGGCAGGATCGGTCTGGAGCTGGCTCGCCGGCTCGAGACAGTTGGCGGCAAGACCGTGCTGATCGAGGAGGACGATGGCCTCGCTCACAGTGCCTCGGAGGAGCTGACCGATGCGCTCGTGGTCAAGGGAGTCGTCACGGATCGGGCGCTGCTCGAGGAAGAAGACATCGAGCGGGTGTCGACTTTCGTGGCGGTGACCCCGGACCACGAAACCAATCTCGTGGCCGGTCTGCTTGCCAAGCGTCTCGGGGCGGGGCGGGCGGTCGTGTTGGTCGACAACCCGGCCCTCGTCGATCTGGTCGGGGAGATTGGGATCGATGCGATCATCAGTCCGCGCGTGCTGGTGATCGGTCTCGTGCTCCAGCACATTCGGGGCGGGCGGGTGCGCACCGTGGCGCAGCTCCTCGAGGACCGCATCGAGATCGTGGAGGCCGAGGTGGCTGCAAATAGCCTGCTCGCGAAGGGGACGCTTTCCGAGATCAAGCTGCCACGCGGTGTGCTGGTGGCGGCGCTCCAGCGGGGCGAGAAGCTACTCGTGCCGCGCGGAGCAGATCGTGCGGAGCCCGGCGATCGGGTGCTGCTGATCGCGGCTGCCGAGAATGCTTCGAAGCTCGCCGACTTCATCGCCGAGTAGCGCCACTTGAACGCGGCACGCGACATGCAGATGCTCGGCTGGCTCCTGGTCGGGATGGCGTGCGCGCAGCTCGTGGTGGTGATGGCGTCGCTGGCGTGGGGAGAAAGCTCCTTCCCCTATCTGGCCAGTGCGATCGCTGCGAGCGTGTTCGGATTTCCGCTTGCGCTCGGCAGTCAACCGGAGGACACGAGAATTCGAAGGCGCGACGGCTTCGTGGTCGCGTCGGGCGCCTGGATCCTGGCGCCCCTATTCGGTGCGCTTCCCTACCTGACGACGGGGACCCTGGATCCGATCGACGCGCTCTTCGAATCCGTTGCCGGATTTACCACCACGGCGTCCTCGGTCATGATTTCCGTCGAGAATGCTCCGCGCTCGCTGCTCCTGTGGCGCTCGATGACCCAGTGGATCGGTGGAATGGGGGTCCTGATCGTCGCCGTCGCGCTGCTGCCCTTTCTGGGTATCGGAGGGATGCAACTCTTTGCGACCGACGTTACCCGGAGCATGGCAGACGCGGGTCGCCCCCGTTTTTCCGAGGCCGCCACGCGCCTGCTTGGGGTCTATCTGGGTCTCACGGTTTTTGCCTTCCTGCTGTTCGTGCTGGCGGGTCTCGCCGGCTTCGATGCCCTCTGCCACGCGCTGACCAGCGTCTCGACCGGTGGTTTCTCGACCCGTGACGGGTCGATTGGCAGCTTTGGGTCGACATCCTTCGAGTGGGCGGTCGTCGTCGTGATGTTCTTGGGTGCGATGAGCTTCGTGCTCCACTTCAGGATTGCCACCGGCCGCGGCCGAGAAGTCTTGCGCGACCGGGAGTTCCGTTATTACGTGTTGGTCATTCTAGTGGCCAGTGCGCTGTTGGGCTGGGCAATCGCCGACACCTCGGGCGCTGGCTCCGTCGCGCGGCCGGCGATATTTCACGCCGTGTCCATGCTCTCGGGAACGGGTTACCACACAAGCGACTTCGAGCACTGGGGAGGCTTCGCTCAGCTTGTCCTGGTCGTGCTGATGGTGTTGGGCGGCATGTCCGGCTCGACGACGGGCGGAATCAAGAGTCTGCGCCTGTTGTTGGGAATGCGGTCGTTGCGCGATTCGCTCACCCACCTGCTGCACCCCCACGCGGTGCCGCGGGTGAAGTACGGCGGTCGCGCGGTGCCCGACGAGGTGATCGCGGCCGTGTGGGCGTTCTTTACCGCCTACTTCTTGATCGTCTGGGCCGCGGCGGCACTGGTGGCGTCGACGGGATCGGATCTATCGACGGCCGTCTCGGTCGGCTTCAGCGTCACGGCCAATGTCGGTCCCGCCCTGGGTAGCGTGGGCGCTGGCGCCGATTTCTCTCACTTTCCGGGCTATGCGAAGGTCGGCCTCTCCTTGTGCATGGTGGCAGGTCGGCTGGACGTCTTTACGCTGCTCGTACTGCTCCAACCCCGGTTCTGGCGCGGTTGAACACAGAGTCAGCAGAAGTCGCGAATTCCTGGCAGGATCTCCCTCGCTGCCGTCTCGATCGTGGCAGCCGAGTCCGCGAGCGGCGCGAGGATGAAGTGTCGGCAACCGGCGCCGGCGAATCGCTGCAGCTGCTCGAGGCAGTTCTCGGGTTTTCCGAGTAGGCAGTACTTCTGGGCCGCGTCGCGAAACGGAGTCCGGTACATGTGACCGAGCGAAGCGGCTGCGCGCTCGAGAGCCGATTCGTAGCAATCATCGAGAAGCATGAAGAGGAAGGCCGCCGTTCCGAACTCCTGCTCGGGCCGCCCGGCTGCTCGGGCGTGTGATTGGATCGCTTTGAGGTTGGTCTGGTAGCGGTCGGGAGAAGCCATGTGCGAGATGTAACCGTCGCCTAGCTGACCCGCGCGTCGGAGAGCCGGGCTGCGTCGTCCACCGACCCAGACCGGCGGCCCGCCGTTCTGGATCGGCTTCGGGTCGATCGAGATCGGCCCAAAGTCGAAGTGCACGCCTCGGTGCTCCACGCGGTCTTCGGACCACAGCCGGCGAAGGATTCCGATGGCTTCATCGGTTCGGGCGCCTCGTTCCGAGACCGGAACGCCGGACGCCTCGAACTCGGGCGGAAATTCGCCGCCGACTCCCACGCCTAGCGTCAGCCGCCCGCCCGACAACAGGTCGAGCGTCGATGTCACCTTGGCGATCGTGACGGGCTGGCGGAGCGGGACCAGGAATACGGCGGTGCCCAGACGAATTCGCTCGGTGGCAGCTGCGATGAACGAAAGCAGCGTGAGAGATTCGAGGATGGGGATGTGAAAGGAGACGTGATCCCCCACCCATAGGGAATCGAAGCCGAGCTCCTCCGCGCGTTGCGCCGAGGCCAAAACACCATCGCGCGACCCTCCGGCCACGACGACGCCGCAGCGCATGTCTTCGGAGAGCCGGAGCGGGCCTTCCACGCCGACGTCAGCGCGCCGCGGAGAATCGCTGCGGCACTCGGCGCCCGCAGCGGCCGCCGAGTCGGGGCAGACTTCTGACGCGAGGCACTAGAGCCGAATGCGAGGCTGGCGGCGACGCCCCGCGCTTCGACTCAGCAGGGCTCCCAGCGACATACCGACCAGTACGATGCCCGCCCCCGTGATCCACTCGGGCCAGCGCGCGCCGGCGCGAAGCTCGTAGTTCTCGCGCGTCAACCGATCGATCTGGCTGCGCTGGCCGGCGTCGCTGCCCGCCAACTCCTCGTTGTTGGTTCGCAGCTCGGCGGTCTCTGAGGTGAGCTTCGCTACCTCTTCGCGGAGCGACGTCGTGTCTCGCGTCAGCCGCTCCAACGCGACGCGTGCAGGCGGCTCCGGCTGCAGAAAGCCCGCCGGAACCCAGCCCTCTTTGGTGTCGGCCGTCTTGATGCGTGTCCAACCATCGCCGCGCTTCAGGATGGTCGCGGTGTCCCCGGTCTTGATCCGGCCGATGATGCGGTACTGGTTGCCTGCGCCCGAGCGGATTTGGAGGTGTACCTCGTCCTTGACCCACGCGCTCTGGGCGCGGCCGAGCTTGGCGGGGACGACTGCCAGAAGTGCGAGCGCGATCATCCAGCCTGTGCCGCGAAGCGCACGAGCGGCCAGACTCCCGGGTCCGAATGACCTCATGCTTGAGCGATCCCCCGATGCGACGTCGGATCTGGAGCGGGATTGTATCGGCCCGGCGCTGCGAGGGAACCCGCGGGTGCAGAAGGATCTCAAGACGCTGAAGCAGCTGTACGTCGTCTTTGCGGACTACGGTGAGACCAAGCTGCGTCACTTCCACACGCCTTTGGAGGAGAAGATCCGGACCCCCTAGGCGCCTTCCTTTTCCTTTGAGCCCCGAGCGCGATTTTGAGA
>CAXMOC010000049.1:0-4508 GCA_964194865.1 uncultured Opitutales bacterium
AGGTGTGCCCCTCGGTGCTCGCGCCGCCGAGGTCGACGCCGGACGACGAGAAGTGGTAGTCGAACTCGTCGATCCACTCGTACTGGACCTCTGCGGCGAAGAAGCTCGCGAAGCGGTAGCCGACGCGGGCATTGAGCCCCCAGGAGTCATCGAGGTCGAGATCGAGCGGGATCGCGAAGGCGTCGTCGAAGATGTCCTCCACCAAGCCCTCGATTGCGCTGGTGGTGTACGTCGGCCCGATCGACACATAGGGGCCCGAGAGGGAGATCCCGCCCTCCTCGTCGTCGGCCGCGGCGTTCCGGGCGAGCCCGAGGCCACCGAGCAGGACAATCCAGATCGCGATTCCGAGTGTCTTCATGGACTCCACCCTTGCTGGAGGACAGTTTCGACGACACTAGCTCTTTCTTCCCCGGCGCATCAGCAGATCACCGAGCAGATCCTTCGTTCAATGCCGCCATGCTCAATTCAAGAGGTCGGCTCGTTGCTCAGCCCATCTTCATCTCGAAGAAACAGAGCTTGTTGCCGTCCAGGTCGCGAACGTAGGCGCCGTAGAAGACGGGCAATCGTTCTCCGGGCGGGCCCTCGTCCGTCGCACCGAGTTCGATCGCCTTTGCGTAGAGCTTGTCGACGCCCTCTCTCGTGCCGCCGGAGATTGCCACCATGTTGCCGTTCCCGCAGGCGTGCGGCTGTTCGTCGTAGGGGATGCAGAGCGCGAGCATCGCCTCATTGGTGGAGGTGCCGTAGAACTTGATGCGGTCCATACCGAAGAGCTGCTTGGCGCCGGCCTCAGCCAGCAGTGCGTCGTAGAAGGAAACGGCGCGTTCCATGTCCTTGGTTCCGATCGTCGCGTAGCCGAGCATTGGGGGTCTCCTCTCGTCGTTGGGCTCTTGTTGTCGGGGCGCAGCGTTCGAGGATAACCGAATTCTCCCGTTGGACTCCGCCCCGAGGGTGCGTCCGGGCGCCAGCTCGGCGAGACTTTAGAGATGAAGCCCCTGCCCCGACTCCCCTTCTCCTGCGCCGTGGACGGCGACGGTCACGTGCTTGAGCCCCCGGATCTCTGGGAGCGCTACCTGGAGCCCGGCTTGCGCGATCGCGCGGTGGTGATCCGCGCCGACGACGCGGGGCATGAGTTCCTCGAGATCGATGGGCGAGCCTCGAAGATCGTCCGCGGTGGGATGCCGGCGGGCCTGGGCGCGATGGATCGCGTGGGCGGTTACGTGTACGAGCGCGAAGCCAAGACCGGGCTCAAGTACGTCGACGAGGCGCCACTCGGCGCGATGGATTCGACAGAGCGGATCGCGCGGCTCGAAATGGAGAACATCGAGCGGGCGTTTCTGTATCCCACGCTGAGCATCTTCTGGATTGCCGAGTGCGACGACGAGGATCTCACCCAGGCCTACCTTCGCGCCTACAACCGCTGGATCGTGGACTTCTGCTCCGACTCGAGTGGGCGCTTGATTCCCATCGCGCAGCTGTCGCTGGGCGACCCCGCGGCGGCCGAGCGCGAGCTGCGGCGCGCGGCCGGCGATGGAGTTGCCGGGGTGTTCGTCCCTACTTTTCAGTGGAGCCGCAAGCCGCTCGGCGATCCGGCCCACGACCGCGTGTTCGCAGCGGCCCAAGAGTGCGGGCTTCCCCTGGGCATCCACCCTTGCTTGGAGCCCAAGTGGACGGCGCCAGGGCGCTTCGGGGATTACACGAGCGGGAAGTACGGCTTTTTCCTCAACGTCACGTCCGCCGACGCGGTGCGGCACTCCTTCACTTCACTGTTTCAATACGGCGTCTTCGAGAAATTTCCGAAGCTACGCGTGGTGGTGCTCGAGTCCGGCGCTGGCTGGGTGGGCTACTGGCTCGATCGCATGGACGCGGTCTATGCCTCGCCCCAGGGCACTGCGGTGCGCCAGCTCCTGTCCGAAAAGCCGAGCTTCTACTTCCGGCGCCAGTGCTGGATCTCCGGCGATCCCGACGAGACGTCGTTGGCCGCCATCATCCCCATCGTCGGGGCCGACCGTTTCTTCTGGGCCTCGGACTTTCCCCATCCGGACCACCCTCCGGAGTACGTGCCCGAGGTCGCACGCCTGACGCGGGAGCTTCCCGAGTCGGCACGCGAGGGCTTCCTCGGTGCAAATGTGCTGCGGGCGTTCGGGATCGAGCAATGACGCAAACCCATCGTGGTCCGATCGATCCGATCGCTTCGTACTCCACGGGTCGCCGGCGTCGAGGGAGAGCAACCCCACCAAGGCGGACCCGGCTCGTGATACTCTGGCGGCCGCGAAGCCGCGGGGAGATTTGAACATGACGTACGCCGGGAGCCGCAGGATCATCGATGCGGACAGCCATCTCATCGAGCTAGACGACTTTCTCCACCAGTTCGCCGACCCGTCCGATCGCCCGCTGATCCCTCGCATGGACGCGCAGACCGAGCTGCCGGTGGTTCCCGAGGCACTCGACCGCGGTCGCGAGCTGTTCGCACGCCGGCAGAGCGACCCAGAGCTGATGACCCGATTCGAGGCGAGCCTGCTCGACACAAGGAAGAGCGGGTGGAACCGGCTCGGCGCCTTCGACCCGAAAGAACGCTCCCACTGTCTCGACCTCTTTGGCTTCGAGCGCCAGCTGGTGCTGCCCACCTTCTCGTTTCACCAGATCGCGCACTGCACCGACAAGGCGGTGCTCGGTGCGGGTGCGCGCGCTCTGAACCGCGCCATGGGTTCCTTCTGCGCGCACGATGCTCGTCTCCGGGCGATCGGGTACATCCCGTTGAGCCTTGGGCCCGTCGCGGCCGAGAAGCTGATCGAGCAGGGCTTTCGCGACGGTTGTTACACGTTCATGGTCGACACCAACGAGCCGAATCCGAAAGCTCCGTCGTTCACGCATCCCGACTTCGATGGCGTGTGGCGTCGGTTCGCTGAGGCTGGTGCTCCCTTCGTGGTCCACATCGCGGTGAATGGCGAGTATCAGGCGGTCTCACCCAGCTTCTTCAACAACGGCATCGAGTCACCGAGCGTCGGCGGTGACTCGCCGGCGGGCGCGCTCGGGATGATCGGTCTCAAGAACAGCGCCGAGCTGTTCCTCTCGGCCATGATCTTCGACGGCGTCTTCGAGCGTCATCCGGAGCTCAAGTGCATCTCGATGGAGCACGGTTGCGTGTGGCTACCCTCGTGGATGCAGTCGATCGATACTGCCCATCAAGCCTTCCGAAAGCTTCAGCCGCAGCTCCAGGGTCTCGAGCTACGTCCGTCGGAATACGTGCAGCGGCAGATGAAGTTCGCTCCCTTCGCCGGCGAGCCGCTCGGGTGGGTGATCGAGAACGTCGGCCCGCGACTGCTCGTGTTCGGCTCGGACTATCCCCACCCCGAAGGCACGTCGGATCCGATCGGGCGATTCGAGGCGACGATGGGGAGCTGCGACTCCTCCGCGATGGATGCGTTCTATCACGGCAACATGCTCGACGTGATGGGCGAATGAGCGATCGTGTCGCGCGCCCAACGATCGAGCGCCACTCGTTGCGGGCCGAAGTACTTCGCCGTCCAGCGGTGTCGGAGCCGATGGCGAACCGCTAGGAATCTGCCGAACCGGTTTTCCAGGGCCGATCGGGCGCGGCCACGCCATAGAGCTCCGCGGCGTTCCCGAAGAGGATTTGGTCGCGAACCTCTTGGGACAATTCGCCAAAGGCCGCGTCGATTTTCTGGCGGACGCCGTCTCCATAGAGACAGATGGGGTGGGGATAGTCGGTCTCGAAGAGCACGCGATTGGTGCCGATCTCGTCCAAGAGGTTCTTCGCCGCGAACTCCTCGAAGAACGTGCACGCCCAGACCTGCGCGCGCAGGTAATCGCTGGGGTGCTTGGTGAACTCGGGCTTCTCCTTCCGGACGTTCGCGTAGTCGAAGCCGTGGTCGAGGGCCTCCTTCACGAAGGGCAGCCAACCGATCCCACTCTCCACCGAGACGACCCGAAGCCGCGGGTTTCGCGGCAGGATCCCCGACATCACGATATCCATCAGCTGGATCGCGTTGGCGAGCAGGATGGACATCGAGCCCGAGACCGTGGTGGGCCCGATGCCGTGCGCGGCGAAGCGCGCCGGGTTCATCAGCTGATCCTGGAAATCGCCGCTACCGATGTGCAGGCTGATGGGGAGGTCGACTTCCTGGGCGGCGTTCCAGATGGGGTTCCAATGAGGGTCGCCGATGAACGGCATGTCGAAATCCTGGGGAGCGCTCGTAAAGAGGATGGCTCGATGCCCGATCTCGCGGCATCGGTGAATCTCGGCCACCGTGGCGTCCACGTCCCAGAACGGTGTCGCCATCACCGGGATGAAGCGGCGCGGATCGGGTGAGATCCACTCGATCAGCCAGTCGTTGTAGGCCTGGACACAGGCGAGCATGAGCTCGGGATCGTCCAGTCCGAGGAAGGTCTCGCTACCGAAGCCTCCGATGTTGGGGTAGAGGGCCATCGCCCAGGCGCCAATCTCGTCCATGTAGGCGAGGCGCGCTTTGGCGTCATAGGCGGCGGGT
>CAXMOC010000050.1:0-7717 GCA_964194865.1 uncultured Opitutales bacterium
TGGAGAAACTCCGCTGAACCCCTAGCCAACAGGGTGATCGAAATACTCGATGAGTTCGATCAGATTGCCGTCGGGATCTCGCCCGTAGCAGCATTTGATGGTGGCCTGCGGGACCGGGTCCGAGAGAAAGGACATCCCAGCTGCCGACAGGCGGTGGTGTTCGGCTTCGATGTCCTTCACCTCGAAGGAGAGGTGGCTGATGCCATGATCGACATTACTGCGCTCGGGGTTGCCGGTCCGAGGTACGGGCTTCGCATACTCGAAGATCTCCAGCCTGGAGCCGCTGCGGCTCAGCATCACGACCCGACCGGCGGTCGCCGGAGCGGCGTGGGTCTTCTTGAACTCCTCGTTGCTCTCGTCCCAGGCGAAGTCGAAATCCGCGTCGAAACCGAAGAGCTCCCGATAGAAGGCCACCGAGCGTTCGAGATCGGGCGTGGAGATGGCGGTGTGGTGGATTCCAACGAGCACGTCGCGTCCTCCGCTTGCTGGGGACTGCTCCGACACGCTACTGCAGATTGCCGACGGTGGGGGCCGGAGCGCCTGCCGGGATCGCGATTGACCCAGCGGGGTCCGTTGGTCCAGAATCCGGGTCCACCGTGCCGGAAGCATCCGGCCAGGGCTTGGAGGACACCATGAAGGCCGCCGTGCTACGGGGCGTGAACCAGCCTCTCGAGATCGAAGACATCCAGGTCAGCAAGCCGACTGGCCGCGAGGTCCTGCTTCGGACCGCAGCAGCTGGTGTCTGCCACAGCGATCTGCACTTTCAGACCGGCGACTATTTCTATCCCATGCCCGCCGTTCTGGGGCACGAGTCTGCCGGGGTCGTCGAGCAGGTCGGGCCCGACGTGACCCACGTGGTGCCCGGAGACCACGTCATCACCTGCCTGTCGGTCTTCTGTGGCCAGTGCGAATACTGTCTTTCGGGTCGACCGTCGCTGTGTTCCAAGGGCGGGCTGCGGCGCGCCCCCGATCAAGCTCCGCGGCTATCGAAGGGGGACGAGCTGATCCACCAATTCCTCGATCTCTCCTCCTACGCGGAGCAGATGTTGGTACACGAGAACGCCATCGTGAAGATCACCAAGGACATGCCCCTCGATCGGGCCGCCCTGATTGGATGTGGTGTCACCACCGGCGTGGGGGCCGTCTTCAACACCGCCGCCGTCAAGCCCGGCTCGAGCGTGGCGGTGATCGGCTGCGGCGGGGTGGGCCTCAACTGCGTGCAGGGCGCCGCCATGGCGGGAGCCGGACGCGTCATCGCCGTAGACACGGTGCCCGTCAAGCTCGAAATGGCGCGAAAGTTCGGCGCGACCGATGTGGTCAACGCTGCCGAGGGCGATCCGGTCCAGCAGGTGCGCGACCTGACCGACGGGGGAGTGGAGTACTCGTTCGAGGCCATCGGCCTCAAGCTCACGGCCGAGCAGGCCTGGTCGATACTGCGCCCCGGAGGTACCGCCACCATCATCGGCATGATTCCGATGGGAACCAAGATCGAGATCCTCGGCATGGACTTCCTGGCCGAAAAGAAGATCCAGGGGTCGACGATGGGCTCGAACCGCTTCCGCATCGACATGCCGCGCTACGTCGACATGTATCTGAACGGCAAGCTCAACCTCGACGACCTCGTCTCCCAGCGCATCGGCCTCGATCAGGTGCAGGAAGGCTTCGAGGCGATCAAAAAGGGAGAGCTGGCCCGAAGCGTGATCGTGATGGACAGCTAGCCCCGACCTCCCGGATCGTGCCATCGCCCAGGTTTCGATTATGCTCCGCGCATGGAGCTTCGAGACCAACACGTAGTCGTCACTGGCGGGGCAGGCGGCATCGGCGGCGCGCTGGCACGGCGATTCGCCGCCGAGGGTGCACGCGGCGTGGTCGTCGCAGACCTCGACGAAGCGGGCGCTTCGGCGTTAGCTGCCGAGATTGGCGGACTGGGCCTTTACTGCGACGTCGGTAGCCAGGACTCCGTCGAGGAGCTGGTTGCGCGAGCGACCGAGAGCTATGGGGAGATCGACCTCTTCTGTTCGAACGCGGGAATCGGTATCCCCGGTGGCGCCGAGGTGTCGACCGATCAGTGGCAGAAGATCTGGGACGTCAACGTGATGGCGCACGTCCACGCCGCGCGAGCCGTGCTGCCCGCCATGCTCAGGCGGCGGCGCGGCTACCTGCTCAACACCGCCTCGGCAGCGGGTCTGTTGACCCAGATCGGGTCGGCGCCCTACGCGGTGACCAAACACGCTGCCGTCGCGTTTGCCGAGTGGCTGTCGATTACTCACGGGGACCAGGGCATCAAGGTCTCGGTGCTCTGCCCTCAGGCGGTTCGGACCAACATGACCGCCGGCAGCGAGCAGGGGGGCGTCGCCGGTGTCGATGGCATGATCGAGCCCGAAGAGGCGGCGGAAGTAACACTGCAGGGGCTCGCCGACGAGCGCTTCCTGATTCTCCCGCACCCCACGGTGCTGACCTACATGCAGCGCAAGGCCGGCGATTACGATCGTTGGCTTTCGGGGATGCGGCGCCTGCAACAGCGCTTCGTGGGAAACGCGGTGCCGGCGGGTAGGTCCAAGAGCTGAGGGAGTGGGGGAGGCGTCACCCCACCGCCTTCAGGACTCTGGAGGCCCGCCCAGCGTCGCCCACTCGGACGGCTCGAGACGGCCCAGGTAAATCGCCTGACCGAACTCGGCCGGTCGAAAAACGTGAGCGATGCCCTCGGGACGCGTCTGGAGCCCGAAGCTGTAGAGCAGTGTTCCGGTGTGGGTGATCAGGAACGTGTTCTGGCCGGGTGGAGGCGGATCGTTGAGCATGTTGCGAATCCGCTTGCCGCGGGCGTCCTTCTCACTGGCAGACAGCTCGTCGAAGACGGCTAGCTCCTCGACCTGCCCGACTTCGCCGAAAGCGAGCAGGCCTGTCTCGACGCAACGGCAGTAGGTGCTGGTCAATACCGGACCCACGGGAATCCCGAGCCGTTGGATGGCGGCGCCGATCTCCTTGGCCTCGCGCTTTCCTTGCTCGTTGAGGTTTCGCTGGGTCGCGCACTCGACATCGTCGTGGGTTCCGTCCTCGGGCACGAAGTCATCGGTGCTGGTGTGACGCATCAAGATGACCAGACCCCCCTGCTGGAGAGCGGCGAACAGCTCTTGGCCGACAAGACGAGGCTGAAGCGCCTGGCCCTGAGCGCGGGCGCCCGCTGTCTGGACGAGCAACAGGCTGACGGCCAGGAGGATGGCCCGCCTGGAATTGGGGCGTCGAGTGGTTGCTGAATCCATGGCGGCATTCTAACGGAGTCATGCGGTGTCGGGTGCTAGTTGCGCCTCAACCCGTGATAGGGGTGGCGACGGACGAGCACCGGATTGCGAAACACGAAGACCAGCAGCGCACCGGCCCCAAAGCCGCCCACGTGCGCCCAGAACGCCGTTCCGCCGGTCGTCGATCCGAGGTCCGTGAAGCCCCCGATCAGCTGGATCGCGAACCAGTAGGCCAGCATGAAGCTCGCGGGAACGATCATGCGCGTGAAGAAGAAGCCCCAGAACAACAGCATGTGGATGCGCACCCGGGGATAGAGAACGATGTAGGCACCCATCACTCCGCCGATCGCGCCCGATGCGCCGACCATCGGGATGGGGGAGTCCGGGCTCGAGATCACCTGGCAGGCGGCCGCAATCAAGCCGCAGAGCAGGTAGAAGCAGGCGAAGCGGGTGTGCCCCATCGAATCTTCGACGTTGTTGCCAAAGATCCACATGAACCACATGTTGCCGATCAGGTGTAGCCAGCCCCCGTGCAGAAAGATCGAGGTCAGCGGTGTGTACCAGGTTGGCACGCCGCCGAGCACGCAGGCCGACGCTCCCACTGGTACCGAAAGTCCTTCGGGCAGCCGGTTCAAGAACTCGCCGGGAATCATCCCGAGCGTACACACCGAGCTGGAGAGGCTGGGCTCGCTTCCCAGCCCTTGCGCCGCATACCAGACCCAGACGTTGGCGGCGATGATCGCGTAGCTGACGAAAGGCGTGAGGAAATGCGGATTGTCGTCACGGATGGGAAACATCGGAGCTCGGGAGAGGTTACCGAAGCCGACCCTTCCCGGTTGCCGCGCCCTCGCGATGGTTGAGTTTCCACGCAAGCCTCGAATCGAGTAGATTGACTTTTCAGGCTCCCGCATGAAGGCGGGTAGCGCCCCGAGGGTCGAATGGAACGCGTCGAAGCGCTGCTGGGCCAACTCACGCTCGAGGAGAAGGTGTCGATGGTGTCGGGCTCGGACGCTTGGCACTCGACCGGCGTGGAGCGTCTCGGTATCCCGGCCTTCAAGCTCACCGATGGGCCAAACGCCGCGCGGGGCGATGGCAGCAGCGGCGCGCGCGCGGCCTGCTTTCCGGTCGGTGTTGCGCTGGCGGCCAGCTGGAACGTCGCGCTGCTCGAGTCCGTGGGCGCTGCTCTGGGTGACGAGGCGAAGTCCAAGGGCGCCCAGGTCCTGCTCGGGCCGACCATCAACATTCAGCGCACGCCGATCGGTGGCCGCAACTTCGAGTGCTATTCGGAAGATCCCCACCTCAGCGGGACCCTGGCAGCCGCTTTCGTGCGGGGCGTCCAGTCGCAGGGCGTCGCAGCGTGTCCGAAACACTTCGTTTGCAACGACACAGAGCATCAGCGCCACAGCGTCAGCGCCAATGTCGATGAGCGAACCCTGCGCGAGATCTACCTGAAGCCGTTCGAGATGGCGGTGAAGCAGGGCGACGCCTGGAGCGTGATGTCGGCCTACAACCGCATCAATGGGGTGTTCGCCAGCTCCCACGATGCGCTCTTGAACGAGACCTTGAAGGCGCAGTGGGGATTCTCGGGAATCGTGGTCAGCGACTGGGGCGCCGCGCTTCACACCGTCGAGAACGCCAACGGAGGCCTCGATCTCGAGATGCCCGGACCCCCACGTACGAGGGGCGCCAAGCTGCTGGAGGCCGTTCGCGACGCCCGGGTTCCAGAGACCGTCCTGGACGACAAGGTGCGAAGGCTGCTGACCCTGCTGGTCAGGACCGGGAGACTGGATTCACCCGCCGAGACGCCAGAGCGCAGCGACGACACTCCCGAGAAGCGCGCTCTGGCAAGGCGAGCGGCCATCGAAGGCACCGTGTTGTTGAAGAACGAGGCTACTGCCTTGGGGCAACCCCTGTTGCCCCTCGATCCGGCCAAGCTCAATTCACTGGCCGTCATCGGACCGAACGCCGAGATCGGGCGCATCCAGGGAGGTGGCAGCTCCAGCGCCCCGCCGCACCACGTCGTTCATCCGCTCGCAGCGATCGCGGCGAGGGCGAAAGACGTCGAGCTGATCCACGAGCCAGGCTGCCTCACCCACCGATACCTGCCGGCCTTCGATCCCCGTCAGCTCGATCCCCTGGGACGGGCCGGCGAGGGATTCGCGATCGACTACTTCTCCAATCTCGATTTCTCGGGCACGCCGTTTCGCGAGCGGGTCGAGCGGCGTTCCAAGCTCGCCTGGTTCGGCGCCTTTGCGAGCGATGTGAGAGACCCAAAGTTTTCCGCACGTCTATCCGCAAGCTTCACTCCCGACACCGACGGCGTTCACCAGTTCGGCCTGATGAGCGCCGGCAAGAGCCGACTGTTGCTCGATGGCGAGGAGTTGATCGACAACTGGAGCTCCCAGACGCGGGGAGAGTCCTTCTACTCCGCCGGTTCCACAGAAGTTCGTGCGGAGGCCAGCCTGGAGGCCGGCAAAGGCTACCGGTTGGTCGTGGAGTTTCAACGGGAGGGCAACCAGCTGATCGCTGGACTCCAGCTAGGTGTGCTGCCCCCAGCTGCCGAGGATCCGATCGGCGACGCCGTGCGCGCCGCCGAGACAGCCGATGCGGCGATCCTGATCGTCGGGACCAACGCAGACTGGGAATCCGAAGGTCACGACCGAGCCGGACTGGCGCTACCCGGCGACCAGGCCGAGCTGATCGATCGGGTCTGCGGCGCGAACCCGCGAACCGTGATCGTCGTGAACGCGGGAAGCCCGGTCGAGACCGCTTGGCTCGATCGGGCTTCGGCAGCGTTACAGGTCTGGTTTCCGGGCCAGGAGTTCGGCGACGCGCTCTGCGACGTGCTGTTCGGCGATGCGAATCCCTCCGGCAAGCTCCCGCTGACGGTCCCGGTCCAGCTCGAGGACACGCCTGCCTTCGAACACTATCCGGGAAAGAATCAGGAGCTCCCCTATGGCGAGGGCATCTTCGTGGGGTATCGCTGGTACGACACCCGCGGTATCGAGCCCCGCCTGCCCTTCGGCCACGGGCTGAGCTACACGACGTTCGCCTACGGAGAACTCTCGGTAGAACGCGCCCATCGCGTGGGCGAAAGCGTGTCTGCGGCGCTCGATGTGACCAACAGCGGCGATCGGGCCGGGGCAGAGGTCGTGCAGCTCTACGTGCGTGAGCTCTCGCCGAGTGTTCCCCGCCCCGAGAAGGAGTTGGCAGCGTTCGCGAAGGTATGGCTCGAGCCGGGTGAAACTCGCCGGGTCGAGCTCGAGCTGCCCCCGCGCGGCTTCGCGTTTTGGGACGTTGTGGATCACGATTGGCGGGTGGATCCAGGCGAGTTCGAGCTGCTGGCCGGGTCGTCATCGCGGGACATTCGCGCCCGTCAGCGGATCGAGCTCCAAACAGAGTTAGGAGGTTCGAGAGAACTGGGAGGCTCGAGAGAGCTGGGAGGTTCGAGTTGATGAGTGATGCGGCGAAGCTTCGAGAGCGCCTCGACCACCCGGTGATCGACTCCGACGGCCACGCGCTCGAGTTCCTGCCCGCAGTTCGCGACCGAATGCGGGCGCTCGGTGGGGAGGGAGTGGTCGGCGGCTTCGACGCCGTGTTGGGCGGAATCCAGCAATTCCATTCGCTGTCGCAGCAGCAGCGACGCGCGCTGGGGCTGTTCCGTCCGCCCTGGTGGGGCTTTCCCACTCGCAACACCCTCGACCGGGCGACGGCGATCCTGCCGAAGCTGCTGCACGCGCGCCTCGACGAACTCGGCCTCGACTTCGCAGTGGTCTATCCCACCTACGGGCTCTTTGCACTGAGCCTCGAGCCCGACGAGCTGCGTCAATCCTGCGCACGCGCCTTCAACGAGTACTACGCCGAGTCGTATGCGGAGTATCGCGACCGGTTGTGCCCCGCAGCCTTGATCCCGATGAACACGCCCGAGGAAGCGGTCGACGAGCTGGACTACGCGGTAACGGGTCTTGGACTGCGCGTGGTCGTTCTGGCGGGCCACGCCCTGCGGCCACTGCCCGCCGAGGGCGAGCTTCCCCGGTCCGCGCGCTGGTTGGATACCTTCGGTCTGGACAGTCCCCACGACTACGACGCGGTCTGGGCAAAATGCGTCGAGCTGGGCGTCGCTCCCACCTTCCACTCGAGCGGAATGGGCTGGGGAAGCCGAGCATCGGTCACCAACTACATCTACAACCACCTCGGCAACTTCGCCGCTGCCGGCGAGGCGACCTGCCGTAGCCTGGTCATGGGCGGGGTACCGCAACGGTTTCCCCAGCTGCGCTTTGCCTTCCTGGAGGGCGGTGTGGGATGGGCGTGCAACCTCTACTCGGATCTGGTCGCCCACTGGGAGAAACGCAACCGTCACGCGCTCGCCAACTACGATCCCGCCGAGCTCGATCGCGCGGAGCTGGCGAAGCTCTTTGAAACCTACGGGTCGAAGACATTTCGCGAGCGTCGGGACGAGCTCGAAGCGGCTGTCGCAG
>CAXMOC010000051.1:0-7654 GCA_964194865.1 uncultured Opitutales bacterium
GGACTTGCTGCCGCTGCTCGAGCAGGTCGCGCAGCAGGGCAAGCCGCTCTTGATCGTGGCCGAAGACCTGGAGGGCGAGGCGCTGGCCACGCTGGTAGTGAACAAGCTGCGCGGCACCCTCAAGGTCGCGGCGGTCAAGGCCCCTGGCTTCGGCGACCGCCGCAAGGCGATGCTGCAGGACATGGCCATCGTCACGGGTGGCCGGGTGATCGCCGAGGAGCTCGGTCTCAAGCTCGAGAACGTGACCGTGAAGGATCTCGGCCGGGCCAAGCGGATCCTGATCGACAAAGACAACACCACGATCATCGACGGCGGCGGCTCGAAGAGGGAGATCGAGGGCCGCTGCAAGGAGATGCGCAACCAGATCGAGGAGACGACTTCGGACTACGACCGGGAGAAGCTGCAGGAGCGACTGGCGAAGCTCGTGGGTGGGGTCGCCGTGGTGAAGGTTGGGGCTGCTACCGAGACCGAGATGAAGGAGAAGAAGGCGCGCGTCGAGGATTCGCTGCACGCCACCCGCGCTGCCGTCGAGGAGGGCATCGTCCCGGGCGGCGGCGTGGCGCTGATTCGCTCGCAGGCCGTCCTCGACGACCTCGACGCGGAGGGCGAGCAGCAGGCCGGGGTGAACCTGGTGCGCCGCGCCCTCGAGGCGCCGCTGCGCTTCATCGCCGAGAACGCGGGCGTCGAGGGCGCGATCGTGGTCGAAAAGGTGAAGGGCCTGAAGGGGGCGCGCGGCTTCAACGCTCAGACCGAGGAGTACGAGGATCTGCTCAAGGCCGGGGTCCTCGACCCGACCAAGGTAGTCCGCAGCGCGCTGCAGAACGCCGCGAGCGTCGCCTCGCTGCTGCTCACCACCGAGGCGCTGATCGCCGAGAAGCCGGAGGAGAAGACGGGCGGCGGCATGCCCGACATGGGCGGAGGTGGAATGGGCGGTATGGGCGGTATGGGCGACATGATGTAGCTCCCGCCGGCGCAGCAATGTGTGCGTCGCGTCCCGACACGCAGTCGGGTCGAAACCAGCGCCCGCGCCCGGTGGAGTCGAGCTGGGTCTTGCGCGTCTCGCGGTGGGAGGGATGCGATGCCCGACAGCTGGACGGCTGGTCTGACGTACGAAGTCCTGGGAACGCCCCTGTGGGCGTATGTCGCGCTAGTCGCGACGTTCGTCGCGACCTACACGGGATACCGCATCCTCATGCGGCTTCTGGAGTCGAGGTGGCTCCGCGGGCTCGCCGAGAACCAGCCCGAACTCTTCAGGTCGATCATCGGGCTCGTGCGAAACCCACTGCGTCTTTTTCAGCTCACCGTCGCAGTGGGCATCGGGCTTCACTATTTCGCATTGCCCGAGCCGGTCGCCAGGATCGCTTCACGTCTGCTTCTTGCGCTCCTTACAGCGACGGTGGCGTTCTTCCTGGTCAAGCTCGTCGACGTGTTGATCGCCTTCCTCAGACCCCGGATCGCCGAGTCCGAGTCTCGGCTGGACGATCAGCTTCTCCCCTTCCTCTCGGGGGCGCTCAAGGCGTTCATCCTCGTGATCGTCGCGATTCTCATCCTTCAGAATTCCGGCTACAACATCTCTGGCCTCCTCGCCGGTCTCGGGCTGGGCGGTCTGGCAGTCGCATTGGCACTCCAACCGACGCTCGCGAACGTATTCGCAGCAGTCACGATCTTCGTGGACCGTCCGTTCCAGATCGGAGATGGGGTGAGCGTCGCGGGCGTATCGGGGAGCATCGAAGGAATCGGGCTTCGGAGCACTCGCATTAGGACTTATGAGGGCACGATTGTAACGATTCCCAACTCGGCCGTCGTCAACGCACAGATCGACAATCTCCAGGATCGCCCCACGCGCCGCACCACCTTCACGATCGGCGTCACCTACGAAACGAGTAGCGAGAAGCTCAAGAGGGCGGTTGCAATCCTGCGCGACGTGATGGAGCAACACGTCGGCACCGAGACTTCGCGCGCTCACTTCAAGAGCTACGGGGAGTCGGCGCTGATTCTCGATGTCGCCCATTGGTGCAGGTACCTCGACTACTCGAAATACCTCGCCTGCATCGAGGAGATCAACTTCGAGATCAAGCGGCGCTTCGAGGACGAGGGAATCGAGATGGCCTACCCGACGCAGACCGTGCATCTGGTGAAAGCAGCGAGCGGAGACTGAGCCAGCTTTATTACCCTTCCCCGGCGCCCGAGACGACGAGCAGGATCGATGATTTGGTAGAACGATGTGCACCCATCATCGGTCAGATGTTTTCGTCGCTCTTTCCGCGGAGCAGCCGAAGCGAGCGGGGAGGAGGGTCGCTCGGGCTCTCGGGAGGCTCACCGTCCAGAGCATCGAGATACGTCAGTACAGCCCCGCGTCCGACTTCACAGTTGACTGGGATGGCCTCCAATGAAGTCATCAGTGCCGCTCGGATCTCGTCGAGCTGATCGGCGTGGACGACACTTGTTACGGACGCCTGCGCAACGATCGCGCCAGTTATCAGCTCCGATAGGTCACTGAGCTCGCTCACGGATTCCTCCTCCCAAGGGCTCGCGGTGTCCGACGTAGCTCACAAGACGAGTTCGGCGTGCTAGGTGTCACAAACCCGGCGTTGCTCGTCTGGCTTCATCGCCGCGCCCGTCGCATCGAAAACCTGGTCGATCGCACGAACGTCCTCGCGCGCTGGAGCCGCGTCCTCGTGGTCAACCGCCCCGGCGAGTTCGATGAGGCTACTTGCCGAGATTGTACACAGCCTATCTCCGTGCCGCGCTGTCAGGACCCCCGTGTGCCCTCGAATGAGCTGATCGCTTGGCTAGCACTCCATGCTTCCCATGCTGGTTTCTAGAATGCAGAAAACTTGACACCGAGGAACGAGAGCGGCGCCCGAGTTCGGGCCTGGCTCTTTCTCGGCGCACGTGCATGGGCCCCACGAGGATGGAAACTGCTGGAGAACGTCGTCAACACTCGAGCTGCATTTCGAATCCAGACCCGAGTGGAGCGGTTGTGTCAGACCCTACGCGCCCCCCCGGGTGGGCAGCTGCTATTGGATCGCGTCGCTCGCAGCCAGCGCCTTCAGCGCAAACGTCGTGCCGGTGTGCGTCAAGAAATTCGATGTATCCGGCTCGTTTCTCAGTGATTGCGTCCACCAGTTTCCGTCTACCCGTTGATGCGTCTTGAGCCAGGCGATCCCGCGCTGGATTCGCGGGTCCGAGGCAGGAACCCCGGCCTGCCGCAGCACGAACGTGACGAAGCCCGTTCCGTAACCATCGCTCTCCACGCCCACGGGGGGGTCCGCGGGGTCACCTTCGAGCTGTCGCCAGCGTCCCAGCTCGCCCGAAGCCCAGCCGCCGTCGGCTCGTTGCAGCTCAGACAGTTCCGCGATCCAGCGCTCGCGGGCGGCGCCTTCGACCAGATCTGGGTGGAGCTTCGCAGCCCACAGCAACATCGCCTTCTGGTGGATCTCGGTAGGGCTGTGGTTCACCAGCCAGGCGCGAATCCGGGCCATGCCATCGCGTGCACGCTGCGTCTTCCGGTAGCTCACCGGCGTCATGCCGACCGCGATGGCCATCAGCGTCGCACCGTAGTGCTCGTCACTCTCGAAGGGAGGCCAGTTGCAGATGATCCAGCCGGGCCAGGCACCTTCTTCGTCCTGCATCTCCCAGGCCCGATCGAGGGCTCGCAGCGTGGCTCCTGCGAGCTCGTCGCCAAAAGCGGCATCGTTGATGGCGAGGAAGGCCGCCGTGGCGACGACGTAGGTCTCGGGCACGTCGGCATAACCCAACACCGCGAGGATCGAGTTCGGCGTAAACGCCTCCCAGGCATCGACGAAATCCTGCGCCTGCTGCCGCGCTTCACGAAATGCCGGCCGGTCCCGAAACAGCTCTGGGGGCGCCGTCAGGTAGTAACCGTTCGTGTGGCAGGTGACGCACTGATATTTCTTGCCCCAGTCTGTCGCGACCCGATCGAGAAAGAGTGCTGCTCGCTCGGTAGAATACTCCTCCGCCAAAGAATCCTCCCGGCTGTACGGACCGAAGACGATCTCTGGCGCGAGATCCTCGAACTGGACGGTGTTGGCGTCGCCATACCACGGGCCGCGCTGGGAGATGCGGTAGTACCACCACTTCGGGAGGTCTTCGCCGAAGACCTCCGCCATGTCGTACTTCGCACTGTACGCGCGATCGAGCGATTCGGTGAGTTCGGCATCCGACACCGGGGCCACAGTGACTTCGTAGAGGCGCCCCTCGATGGCGAGCCTCGCTTCGGGGTTGCGCGCGACGTTCTTCTCCCAGGTCTTCTTCTCGTCGCCGTACGAACCAATGTAGAGTGTGCCATCGAGCGTCACGCACCAGATGGTGGTCGAGTGGGAGACGCCGTACCAGGGACGTGTCTCGATGAAGAGCTCCTCGATGTCGTTGGTGAAGCTCCAATCATCGATGCGATTCTCGACGAGATCACCGTTCAGCCACAGGCCGGGCCGTTCGTCCTTGGGCGCGCAGCCCATCGCCAACAGGGCAACTGCGAGGCTCATCAGGGACTTCATTCGCGCCTCCCGGTATCAGCCGCACTCGCGGATGGGCTCAATCTTTCCAGATTTCATCGATGATTGCTTCCCGCTAGTCTCCAAATCATGACCGATCGACGTTCCTACTCCGAGTCGATATGCAACAGCCTCGCCAAGGGCCGTGCGCTCGAAGCCGGGTGCTACCGCGATCCGGCTGCATTCGAACTCGACGTCGAGCACGTGCTGCGGCCGGGCTGGCACGCCGTCGCGCGTTGGGACGCGTTGCCGGAGCCTGGGGATTATTCGGCTGTGGACCTATGTGGGGAGCCGCTCGTTGTGGTTCGCGACGAGGAGCGACGGCTGCGGGTCTTCTCTCGGGTGTGTCGCCACCGTGGCCACACGGTGGTCGAGGGCAGCGGAAGCGCCCCGAACCCGATGTGCCCCTACCACTTGTGGATCTATGGACTTGACGGACGGCTGAAGGGCGCCCCCCTGATGAAGAGCAAGCCGGGATTCGACGCTGGCGACTGCGGGCTGCCTGTTCGTTTGTTGATGGAAGCATGAGGGAGATCGATGTGAGCATTCAGAGTGATCGATGGATTCGCACCATGGCACTGCAGCACGGGATGATCGAGCCGTTCACCGAACGCTGCGAGGGAGACGGAATCGTCAGCTATGGCCTCTCGAGCTACGGCTACGACGTTCGCGTAGGGCCGGAGTTCAAGGTCTTCACGAACGTCAACAATTCGATCGTCGATCCGAAGGACTTCCGAGACGACGCCTTCGTAGACGTCAAGGGCGATGTGTGTGTCGTTCCTCCGAATTCCTTCGCACTGGCTCGTACGATCGAGTATTTCCGCATTCCCGACGACGTCCTCGCGATCTGCGTTGGAAAGAGCACCTACGCGCGGTGCGGCATCATCGTGAACGTCACGCCCTTCGAGCCCGGGTGGGAGGGCACCGTGACGCTGGAGATCTCCAACACCACGCCGCTCCCGGCGCGCGTGTACGCTGGAGAGGGAATCGCCCAGGTGTTGTTCTTTCGAGCGGCCGAGCGGTGCGAGACCACCTACTCGGATCGGTCGGGCAAGTACCAGGGTCAGGCTGGCATCACACTTCCCCGAATCACCTAGGATGCCACCACGCGGCGCTAAATGAGACCCGGCCGTGCGCGCCAGCGCGCAACCTCTGCCGCGTGCTGCCGAGCCGCTGCGTTCCCGCTAGGGCCGCTTGCGGCCGACGATCGAGAGACCCAGCTGATTGAAGCAGAGGACGCCGTCCGCTTCGTAGGGAGAGAGCCCGGTCTTGGGTCCGCCGCTCAACTCGGCTCGCACGGCCCGAAGGATCTCTTCACGATGCTCCTTCTGCGTGAGCGAGAAGTCCATCCACTCGATGAACTCGTTCTCCAGGGCTCGGGTCCGCGCGGAGACCACCTCCAGGCCGAAGAACCGAAAGTAGGTTTCGAACTCGCCGGGGTGGAGAGCCCGCGTGTGGGATTGATCGCACAGCCACTCGTAGTAGTTGGACTCGGCTGCCGTGGCGTCGTCGGGAACGATGATGTCGACGATGATGATATGACCGCCCGTCTTGCAGACTCGGGCCATTTCGGAGATCACGGGCCTTGGATCGGCAAAATGGTGAAACGCGTAGCGCGATGAAACGATGTCGAAGGTTTCATCCTCGAAGGGAATATCCTGCACGACACCCTTCTGAAAGCTGATGTTTCCGATCCCGGCCTGCTCGATGAACCTCTTCCCCTGCTCCATCATCGCATCCGTGGCGTCGAGCCCAATCACCGTCGCGACGTGTGGCGCGATTGCGCGGGCGAATTCCCCCGTCCCCGTCGCGATGTCGAGGACCCGCGCATCTTTGGATACGGGGAGTTCTTCCAACATCCACACGAGCTCATCCGAATCCGCGTAAGTATCACCGCCGCTCGAAAAGCCCTTCGATTGCCCGGTGAACGCCTTTTGATTCTTCTCCAGTGTGTCCATCGCTCACATCCTTCGTCATCTCGCCTTCGTCCCGACCGTAGACCATCTTGCCGGAAAGAGAAGCCGCGCCGTGAGGAGGTTCGCGTCGACTCCGGCCTGGCGGGGGTCTGGCGGACACGACATACGATGTACGCTCTGCGCAGAAGGAGAACAGCGCTGACGGCTTCAGACAAGAGTGGGTGGATCGTCGGCTTTGCGACTGCGTGCTTCGTCGTCATGCTGACCGGCTGCCAAGATTCGCCGCCGCCTTCCAGTGGTTCGGTGGCGACCTGGACCGCTTACGGAGGGAGTCCGGGTGGTGCGCACTATTCGACCGCCACGCAGATCACGCCCGACAACGTGAGCGGGTTGGAATTGGCTTGGGAACATCGCTCTGGCGACATCCGGCAGCCGCGGGGTCCAAGCGAAACGGGGTTGCCGATTACCGCCAATGGCTTCCAGGCAACACCCATCGTGATCGACGACACGCTGTACTACTGCTCGCCGTTCAACAAGGTGTTCGCGATCGATGCCGAAACCGGTCAGGAGAAGTGGCGCTTCGATCCGGAGGTCGACAAATACGCGCACATTCTTCCGAACTGCCGGGGCGTCAGCAGCTGGCGCTCTGGGAAAGCGGGAACCTGCGAGCACCGCATCCTCGTGGGTACGCTCGATGCGCGCTTGATCGCCCTGGATGCCGAGTCCGGCCGGCGCTGCATCGACTTCGGCCAGGACGGCGAGGTTGACGTCACCCATCGCATCTCGAAGCACGACCCCATCGAGTACAGCATCACGTCGCCCCCAGCGATCCTGAAGGACATGGCGATCACCGGCTCGTTGGTGCTCGACAACACGCGCACCGATGCGCCGAGTGGTGTGGTCCGCGCCTACGACGTGAGGTCGGGCGATCTCCGCTGGGCCTGGAACCCCATCCCGCCGGGCGTCGAGCCGCTGAACGAGGACGGCACGTATCGGAGCGGCACGACCAATGTGTGGTCGATCATCGCGGTCGACGAGGAACGCAACCTCGTCTTCGTTCCGACGGGGAATACCAACCCGGACTACTACGGGGGGCAGCCCCAGCTGCCGGCCATCTCGTTTCGGCTGCTGCGCGACGACAACGCGCGCATGCTGGCCTTGCTGGGCGGCACGGCCGACCTCGTTCAGAACGCCATTGCGCCGCTCATGCTGCCGGTCGTG
>CAXMOC010000052.1:0-6248 GCA_964194865.1 uncultured Opitutales bacterium
GTTCCGAACCCGGCGATGGCGCGCGGAATCGTCTGCAGCCTGTCGGCCTTGAACCCGATAACGTGCATGGCGCGCACGAAGAGCATCGCCAGCCCGAGGCCGTGGAGCAACGCGGGGCCCGCGCCGTTCAGCTCGAGCGCCGCCATCATGATCATGAAGTAGGGCACGTTCTCCACGAAGTTCGCGTGCCTTCGCATAGCGAGGTGCAGATCGGTCCGCCCGCCGTCGCCGAGGGAGATGCGCAAGGGGCCGCGGATGCGGCCGCACATGACGTATAGGCCTGTGGCGAAGAGTGCGAAGATGGCAAGGTAGAGGGCCGTGATCGGGACGGGCACGAGTTTCTCCCTTAATGTGATTCGCGTCGAGCATGCGGCACAGGGGGCTGTTCGTTCTCAAAACTCGTCTGCGTTGGAGCCTTGCTCGACCGCGCAGCCAAGGAAAGCTGAGCGGCGAAATCGACCGAGGCGAGAGGGTTAGTCTGTTGGCGGAGAGGGAGCTAGGTGCGCTTTTCGATTGTTTAAGAGTTTCTCTGTTGGAATTAGAATCTCTAGCTCCGTGTCTTCTCCTTCGATATAGGTTCCTTCTACAAGAAGTTGTTCACGTTTAAGATACCCTACTATTGCATCTCCTTCCTTGATCCCATAACGATCCCGTGTGTATATCTCTACTTCGTCACTCAGAAACGAAAACAACTTTCTTTTTGCAGAACATATATGACATATGTCGTTTAGGAATTCATTTTGATTATGAGTCATATCGGGGTCGATGAATGGTCGAACTCTATTCGTACTTATTCCGTACTTTTCACCAAGATCTCTTAGGGCCTGAGAGGTATACATTCTGCTTGCCCAGGGGTACGAGATCTGAAGTACTTCCCCATCTTTTGTTTTTGTTTCCCTAAATTGCATTGGTAATTTCAGCCTCTCAAGGATATGGACACTATTTGTTCTCAACTAAATGTTGAGACATCTATTGGAGAATAGGAAAAATAAGACCCCGTTCCACCCGCCACGGGACTGTCGATGGTATCGATTTGACGCTGCCCGCACGACCGAGCTGCTGGCCGCTCGTCGGCATCTGCGCGCTGTTCGGCGTGATCTGCCTGATCACGTTCGACACCATCGAAGAGGACGCGTACATCTACTTCCGCTTCGCGGCGAACATCGCGGAGGGCTTCGGCTACGTGTTCAACCAGGGCGGACCCCCCGTCGAGGCGGGGACCAGCCTGGTCTGGCAGCTGCTGCTGGTGCCGCTCTACTTCGTCGATCCGGACCTCGTCGTCGGCACCAAGCTGATGGGCGTCTTCTTCGGCGCCCTCTGCCTGATCCTCACGCAGAGGATCACGCGCGCGTACGTCGACGACGAGGCGTTGTCCTGCGTTCCGTCGTTGTGGCTGGCCTGTAGCTTTCCCTTCTACATGTGGTCGCATCTGGGGCTCGAGACACCGCTGTTCCTGCTTCTCCTCCTCGGCCTGCTCTATTGCCTGATCGACGATTCGCGGCTTCGCTACTGGCCTGTCGCGGCATTCCTCGTGGTGCTCGGCCGACCCGAGGGATTCATGATGTGCGTGATGTTGGTGCCGCTGTTCTTCCGGCGAACGGGCCCAAAGCCGACACTTGCGCAGGGCCTCGCATTCGCCGCGATGGTCGGCGCGGTCTTGGTGTTTCGGCTCGCGTACTTCGGCGACGTCGTGCCGCACTCGTTCTATCACAAGATCCAGCCCGACAATCGGGCCTCATTTCGAATCCTGTTCAGCGTCTCGCGAGACGCGCTGATCCTCGTGCCGATCCTCGCCGCCGTTCCGCTCGCACTGATCTCGGCCCTCCGGAAATCGGACCGATTCGTCGACCATCGCTTCGCCATCCTGCTCGTCGCCCTGCTCGTCGCGATGGTCTGGGCCCCGCTCGGCGCCGACATGAAGCGGTTCAGTCGCTCGTTCTGCGCGCTCCTCGCGCTCCTCTACGTCTTCCTCGTCGTGGTCGTCGAGCCCGCCGTCACCGGCACGCGGGCGCGCGCGCGGGTCGCCCTCGTGGTGATGGTGGCGTTCGCGCCGGTCATGCTGCTCATGGCCGAGAACCGACTGGGACGCGACCTCCGGATTCGCCCGCTGGTCGAGGCCGCCGAGAGCTGGGCCGACGACGGCCTCTCGCCCGTCGCGCGCCTCTCCCACCTCTTCACACCGGGAGATCACCTGCCGCGCGACGCGAAATCGGTGTTCGAGCTGCCCGCCGTCGCGTTGTACGACAACCACCAGGTCGCGCCCGGCGAGTTCCTGGCGCTGAACTACCCCGAGGGCATCAAGGTCGTCTACGACCAGATGGGACAGGCTCCCTGGTACGCCGGGCTCGACAAGCCCTTCATCGACTCGCTGGGCCTGACCGACCAGCCGATCGGCTTCTTCCGGTTCAACCGCAAGCTCAAGCACGGGAGCTTCCTGAACCTCTTCGACGCGATCGCCACGCCCCTGATCCGTCTCTTCGGCGGCAAGGACCGGCGTCGATGGACGCGCGAGGCGGCGCTGGACTACCTGTTCGCCGAGGCGCCGGACGTGTTCATGGTCCACGGCATCATCCTGCGCGAGAAGGGGAGCTTCCCGAGCCAGATCGTCGCCGACGCGAGATTCAAGCAGAGCTACACCAAGCGCTACGTCGTCAACTTTGCCCACGTATTCGAACGGAACGATCTCGAGATCGACCGGGACCGCGTCCGATTCCCCGAGAACTGCTTCTGCCGTGCGATTCCCTAGCGGAGCCCTGAGGAGCATTGGAAGAACAAGCTCAAAATCTGCCTAACGTCCGCGTATGGGCGTTATGTCAAATAGATCCGCGGCGGGGCCCACAGCCGACCACCGCCGAGCCCACCAAGAACCAGTAGCTGAGCCCTTCAATTGGCAGCCACCGCCGCCCGCGCGGATCAGAGTCAGCCTGGAGCTGTTAGCGGAGGCCGAACGAATGGGTGCGGCGGTGCACGACGTTCGCGGCGCCCGGGGAGGCAACACCGAGGTCGCTGTCCCGCTGAGCCGGCGGCGCGCGAGACGACTACACTGGCCCGTCGCATGTCCGAGGACGTCACACCGACCAACATCTGCCAGCAGGGTCCGCGGCAGCTCGGCATCACGTGGTCCGATGGCGCCGAGAGCTCCTACGACGTTCGCGCGCTGCGACTGGCCTGTGGCTGCGCTACCTGCGTGGACGAGTGGACCGGAGAGGGGACGCTCGATCCGGCCAGCGTACCGGAGGACGTTCACCCGCTGAGCATCCAGTCCGTGGGTCGCTACGCGATCCAGATCGACTGGAGCGACGGCCATTCGACGGGCATCTACCCTTATCGACGCCTGCGCGAGCTGGCAGAGGGGCCGTGCTGAACCCATCAACTTTTCCGCCGCCCGATCCGGTTGTTCGTCTCAGCGCGCCAGCAGCCGAAACGTTGATTGGCTAGACACGGCCCGAACGACGATGCCCGTTGGACCCGAATATCGTGCCACCCCGAGCTTTCGCAGCCTCGGCGACGCCTTCTTCGATCCCGTGGCGGCCGCGCCCTTCCCCGAGCACCGGCTCCGCTTTCGCAACCAGCGCGCGGCGGGCCGGGTCGGCCTGGCGGAGCTTACGGACGCCGAGTGGATCGACCCCTTCGGTCGCTTTCACGCGCTGCCCGGGAACCTCCCGGAGCCGCTCGCGCTGCGTTACCACGGGCATCAGTTCCAGAGCTACAACCCGGACCTCGGAGACGGCCGGGGGTTCTTGTTCGCGCAGCTTCTCGATCGCGTGGACGGTCGCCTGCTGGACCTCGGCACCAAGGGCAGCGGTCAGACCCCATGGTCCCGCATGGGCGACGGCCGGCTCACGCTGAAGGGCGGAGTCCGCGAAGTGCTCGCCACCGAGCTACTCGAAGCGCTCGGCGTCTACACCTCCCGGAGCTTCAGCCTGATCGAGACCGGCGAAGCCCTGGAGCGGGGCGACGAGCCGTCGCCCACCCGTTCCTCGGTGCTGGTGCGTCTCAGCCACTCACACATCCGCTTCGGCAGTTTCCAGCGCCACGCCTTCTTCGACGATGCGGACTCCATCGAGAGACTGCTCGACTACACGATCGCCAATCACATGCCGGACCTGAAAGCGCTGCGGGACTCAGCGAGGGTGTCCGCATTCCTAACCCGCGTCTGCGAGCACACCGCCGGGCTGGCGGCCTCCTGGTACGTGGCGGGCTTCGTGCACGGCGTGCTCAACACCGACAACATGAACGTCACGGGCGAGAGCTTCGACTACGGGCCGTTTCGCTTCCTTCCCACGCTGGACGTCAACTTCGTTGCCGCCTACTTCGACCAGACCGGGCTCTATGCGTTCGGGAGTCAGCCCTCCATCCTCGGCTGGAACCTCGCACGGCTGAGAGAGGCCCTGCGGCCCGTCTGCGACGCTGCGCCGCTCCTCGAAGCTCTGCAGCGTTACGAGCCCACCTTTCAGCGGGCACTCCAGGACAAGCTGGCCGCACGGCTGGGCCTCAGCCCCCGGAAGGGCGTCGCCCCGGAGCGACTGGTCGAGGCCGTCTTCGGCTTCCTGAGCTCGAGCCAGGTCGGATTCGAGCGGTTCTTCTTCGACTGGTACGGGGGCCTCGCGAGCGAGCCGCGGGCGCGACTCAGCGACGAGGCGGATCGGTACGTCGGCCCGGACTTCGACGCGCTGAAGGCGGCTTTCGGCGACTATGATACGGCGCCGACGGCGCAACTCGAGCATCCCTATTTTGAGCGCGGCGAGCCCTGCACCCTGCTCATCGACGAAGTCGAAGCGATCTGGGACCCCATCGCGGACCGGGACGACTGGGGTCTCTTCGACCAGAAGCTGCGGCAGATCGACGAGATGCGCGCGGCCCTCGCCGCCGCGAAGGCCGTGAGCCAGACCTGACGTAGTTGTTGGCGGCCTAGGAACTTCTGCTCACCGCGGGCGCTGGGTTCTGCGCGACGATCACGTTCACGCGAAATTTCAATCGTTCCGAGGCCGCGAAGTTCCGCATGGCGTTGATCCGGATCTGTTCCTGTGAGCCGGGCGGGCTCATGCAGTCGAGTTGGATTCGCACGGTCTTGTCGGCGTACTGTGGGTATTGCTTGGCCAAGTGGCCGTCGAGCACGTAGCTGACGTAGCTGTTGTACTTGTCGTCGAGCTGTTCGAGTTGATTGGAAACCGTGCCCCAGGGTCGCTCCTCTAGCATCACCAGCACCACTTCGTTCGCCTCGGAGTCGAGACTGATGAGGTCGATCACTTCTGGGTTGTGGACGCCGCGTGCTTCGCGGGTTTCTTCGCTCATGTGGCTCCTTCTCGTCCTTGGCGGTGGGGAGTGGTACGGCTGGAAGGCGCTGGACTCGAGACTTCCACACGTGTGAACGCGCTAAAGGGCGATCAACAAATAGCCCACGGCTATCGCCAGCTGCACCGCCGCGTAAGGCGCCGCCCGCTTCACGAAGTCCACGAACGACAGCTTGATCTCGCTCTTGTGGATGATCGTCACCGCCACCAGCGTCGATGCCGAGCCGATCGGTGTGATGTTGCCGCCCAGATTGGCGCCGAAGACCACCGCCCACCAGTACGGCGAGTCCGCGGGGAGGTCGAGCCCTCCGAGGATCTTCGCGAGCATCGCGGCCAGCGGGATGTTGTCGGTCACCGAGCTCGCTGCCGCGGAGGCAACGAGCAGGACGCCCGGTCCAACCGTTTCACCCAAGTTCAGGATCGGGGCCAGGAGGCGGCCGATCAGGTGGAGCACCTGTGCATGCTCCATCACGTTGATCACGATGAAGAGCGCCGCGAAGAAGCCCAGCAGGTCCCAGTCGATCTCGCGGTAGAAGCGGTCGGCGTTGGCCTTGTGCTGGAGGAGTGCGACGATCGCGAACGAGATCGCCACGTAGCCCATGCCCAGGTCGTTGAGGAGGGTGCCGGGGATGGAGGCACTCGCGATCACGGCGATGAACGCCACGAGCGAGAGGCCGCCGAACCAGAACCGGGCGCGCGATTCGATGCCGTCGCTCTCGTCGAACCCTGCGACCAGGCGCGCGGCTTCGGCCTGTTCATCCGCACCCGCAAGTCGGCGGATGCCGAAGAGCCTCGCGCCCAATCCGATCGTGACCGCCGTGGTGACCACCACGTAGGGCGCCGCCTTGACGAAGAAGGTTGCGAAGGTGATGCCCGCCGCGTTGCCGACGATGATGTTCGGCACCGAGCTGATCAGCGTGAGCAGGCCGCCCACGTTCGTGAGGAGTCCCTCGA
>CAXMOC010000053.1:0-7436 GCA_964194865.1 uncultured Opitutales bacterium
CGACGCCGTGATCAACGCGGCGGAGGCGGCCAACGCCCACGACTTCATTTGCCGCCTCGAACACGGTTACGACACGGTGGTGGGGGAGCGGGGTCACACACTCTCCGGAGGGGAGCGTCAGCGAATCTCGATTGCGCGTGCGGTGCTCTGTGACCCTCGAATCCTGATTCTCGATGAGGCTACCAGCAGCGTCGATACGGAGACCGAACGCAAGATCCAGGACGCCCTCGAGAGGCTGGTCTTCGGGAGAACCGTGGTCGCGATCGCGCATCGGCTGTCCACGCTGCGCCGGGCCAGCCGGTTGTTCGTGATCGAGAACGGCCGCATCAGCGAGCAGGGAACCCACCAGGAGCTGCTCGCCAAGGAACGGGGCACCTACAAGCGACTCTACGAGATGCAGCGCGAGCTGGCGCACGCAGTTTGAGCGGCGCCGGGCCGGGGGAGACGAAGATGCAGGTTCAACAAGCCAAGCGATTAGTCGAAATTGCGCCGACCCGCGGTGCTTCCACGCGATCGAGCCCTCTGAGTCTCGAGCGGAGAGTGGATGGTCAGCTCTGGGCAAACCTCGATGGCAAGGAGCAGCCGATCTGGGTGTCGCGCTGCTTCCCCTGGTCCGAGCCGACCCGCTTCATCTCCTTGCGGGATCGCGAGGACGAGGAGTTTGCGCTGGTCCGCGAGCCGGCGGAGCTGGACGACGATTCGCGTCGAGCGCTCGAGACTGGCCTGGCCGAAGCGGGCTTCGTGTTGGAAATCACCGGCATCGAGCGCTGCGAGGAAGAGGTGGAGATCCGCAGCTGGGTGGTCCGGACGCGGCAGGGCACGCGCTCGTTCCAGACCCGTCGCGACGATTGGCCCCGCGATGTCCCGGGTGGTGGACTGCTGATCCGCGACGTTTCGGGTGATCTGTTCTACGTGCCCGACACGAAGCAGCTCGATCCGAAGAGCCGCGCCGTTCTATGGGCGTTCGTGGACTAGAGCCAGCCCCGCCGCTATCCGCGCGAGGTGACCACCGAGCCGACGACCACGACGCCAGCCCCGAAGAGCATGCTCGGCGAGAAATGCTCGGGAGCGAGCGCTCCGGGATACAAGCTGTGGGTGAGCTGGATGAAGCTGAATGTCGCCACGGGTGTGAGCGAGAGGATGGCTCCGACGCGAGAGGCTTCGACGTGCGCGAGGGCAGCGCTGAAGGCGCCGTAAGCCACGACCGTATTCAGCGCACAGTACACTAGGAGGGCGGCTTCCCAGAGAGAGAGCGCGCCGAGCTGCGCTGGCCTGCTCAGCGGCGCCAAACAGAGCGCGCAGCCAGCGTAGATGCACAACTGCAGAGCCGGGGAGGGGAGAGTCGCGAGGAGCTGCTTCTGCGCCAGCCCGTAAGCGGTCCACACCAGCGAGGCCAGGATCAATACCGCGCACCCGAGCAGGTACTGGCTCCCATCGACGACCAATGCCTGCAGCTGATCGGAACAGAAGACCGCGAGCCCGGCGAGCAGAACGCCGAAGCCGATCCATTGGCGGCGGTTGAAGCGCTCGCCGAAGATCAGCATCCCTCCCAGCGCGAGTAGCAGCGGGCTGAGCTGGGTCAGGATCTGGGTGTTGGCCGGGGTCGTCATCGACAGGCCCATCAAGAAGAGCACGTAGTTGGAAGCCAGACCGAGCGTGGCGACAGCCAGCAGCACCCAGTGGACGGTTCCAAGCGAGCGCAGCTGCGGCAGCGAACCTCGGGCCCACAAGATGGTTGCAAGGAGTACGGAGGCGAGTGCGAAGCGAAACCACGTGAGCGTCTCCGGCTCCAGCTCGCGCAGCAGAACCGAGAGGGCAACGGGCAGGGTTGCCCATGACAGCATGGTCGTCGTGGCCAGCGTCAACCCGAGGCGGGTTCGACCGGTTGTCTGATGAAGTTCCATGGGTTCGGCCGCGGTGCGATCGATTTGCGCGCTGTGCTTCAGGTGTTCTGAACCAGGAGGCCGCCGTCCACGGGAAGCACGGCGCCATTCATGTAGGAAGAAGCCGGCAGCGCGAAGTTGAGGGTCCCATGGGCGACCTCCTCCGGTTCCCCATACCGCCGCAGCGGTACGCGCCGCCGCGCGAACTTGCGTTTTGCTTCGTCGGGGATTGCATCGGTCATGCCCGTGCGGATCGGCCCGGGACAGATGCAGTTGACGGTCACACCGCGCGAGCCGAGCTCCACTGCCAGCGAGCGGGTCAGGCCCACCACGCCGTGCTTCGCCGCCGTGTAGGGGCTGGCGAAGGCGCTGGCGCCCAGGCCCTCGGTGGAAGCGATGTTGATGATCCGGCCCTCTTCGCTCTTCAGCAGGTGAGGAAGACAGGCCCGAATCAGCCGCATCTGAGCCGTGAGGTTGACCTCGAGAGTGCGGGCCCACGCCGCTTCGTGACCCTCATGGTCGATTGGCGCCGCTAGGCTGATCCCGGCGTTGTTGACCAGGATGTCGAGTCCGCCGAAGCGATCGACGACTTCTTCGACCAGGGCCGCGATCCGCGTTGGGTCACTAATGTCCAACGACCAGCCCGCCGCAGTTTGATTCGCGCCCGCGATTTCTTCCACTACCCGCTTGACTCCGTCGCCGTTCTGGTCGACGACGGCCACGTGCGCACCCTCGTCCGCGAACAGATGCGCCGTGGCGCGCCCCATCCCACTGGCTGCGCCGGTGACGATCGCGACCTTCGATGCGATCGATCGGCTGAGTTGGCTGAGTCGGGTCATCTGGATACTCCCCCGTGAAAGCTTAAGGTTCGTCCTGGCCGAACTCGCTGGCGAGCTTCCGAGAACGGCTCTCGAGAACCCTATTACGGAAGTGGTAGGCGGCCAGAAGTTCGTCGCTGGAGTTCACGGAACCAGTCATACCAGAGAAATCGGTGCGGCGGAAAGAGCGGCGGGCTGCGCTGGACCATCCGTTGGCAATGCGACACCTTGCCGTCAGGGTTGGCAGGGCGGCGGGATCCAGTGGGGGGGAGCATGGAGCTGGGCATCGAAGGGAAGCGGGCGGCGGTAGCGGCCGCTTCGACGGGGCTGGGCTTCGCGACGGCGAAGGCTCTGGCCGAGGAGGGCGTTCAGGTCGCCATCTGCGGTCGCGACCGCGAACGGATCGATCAGGCGGCCGAGCGGCTAGGGCCTGACGCAGTCCCCCTCGTCGTCGATGTGTCGGAGCCAGAGGCCGCGGGTCGCTTCGTTCGGGAGGCCCGGAAGAGTCTGGGCGGCCTCGATATCCTGGTGACCAACGCCGGTGGTCCGCCACCTGGCAACTTCGCGCAGACCGAAGTCGAGGCTTACGCGTCGGCGATCGCGATGAATCTGATGTCGGTCATCGCCATGTGCAAAGAGGCCGCTCCCGCAATGTGCGAGCAGGGTTGGGGCCGCGTCGTGGCGATCACGTCGGTCGCTGTTCGCCAACCAATTGGAAACCTGATCCTGTCCAACACCGCGCGAAGCGGGGCGACTGGATTTCTCAAGACGATGGCCACCGAGTTGGCGCGCGATGGCGTTACCGTCAACTCCATCCAGCCGGGCTTCCACGCCACAGATCGGGTGAGAGCGTTGGTCGGCGGAGATCTGGAACCGATCGCCAAGACCGTGCCCGCTGGCGTCGTCGGCTCACCCATGGATTTCGGGAAGGTCGCCGCGTTTCTGTGCTCCGAGCCCGCGCGCTTCATCACCGGTGCAGCGCTTCAGGTCGACGGAGGCGCCTACGGCGGGCTGCTCTAGCGTCCCCGTGCGCTAGATGGAGTTGCGTCAAGCCTCGCGAAGGCGCTCGAGAACGGGCGCCGCATCGGCGTCCCAGCTGGGATCGTCCGGCACGGGGAATGTGATCCAATCCGACAGCTCCCCGTACCACTGCTTGAGAGTTTCGGCGATTTCCTCGTACGGAGCCGTGGGCACCGTTGCGTCGAGCAGCGAATCGGGAATCTCGGACGCGAGATCCTGCCAGCGCCCATCCGCTACGCGCTGACGCAGCTGGGTGCCCAGATCCGGGTAGCCGAGCAGTTCCAGGCTGCGCCAATAGGCGGGGGTCGAGTAGAGAAATCCGAGCAGCTGGCGTGCGCTCTGACGTTGCGCGTTGGTTTCTTCCCGCGAGGGCCCAGTCGCAACGAGGCCGCCGACCATGAGCTTGACCGCGCCGGCTTCGCGGCCCGCGCGCTTGGCGCCGGTCTCGAGTCTGGGCTGGATGGCCTCTCGAAGGTAACGCGGTGCGGTGTTGGTCGGGTGAGTCATCAGCCCGTCCGCCACCTCGCCCGCCAGGGCGAGCATGCCCGGGCCGATCGCTCCCAGGTGGATGGGCGGTGGCCCTGCCTCCAGGGGGCCAGGGTTGAAGAAGGGCTGCATTCTGGTGAACCGATAGTGCTGACCTTGGAAATCGAGCGGCGTGCCGTGCTGCCAGCAATCGAAGATTGCGCGCAGGGCTTGAACGTATTCACGCATGCGAGGAACCGGTGGCGACCACGACGTGCTGTAGCGGTTTACGATGTTGCCGCGCACCTGGGGGCCAAGTCCCAGCTCGAAGCGCCCGTCCGATGCCGCTTGAAGGTCCCAAGCCGCGTGGGCTACAGCCATCGGGCTACGCGGAAAGGCAACCAAGACACTCGTGGCCACCCGGAGGCTTCGGGTGGCGGCCAGGGCGGCTCCGGCGGCCAGCAATCCGTCGTGTACGGCCTCGGGGACGTTCAGGCCGTCGTAGCCCAGGGCTTCGGCGCGGCGGGCGTGGGCTGCTACCTCGGACAGCGGCAGCCGCTGATCCATGGTCGCAAAGACGCGAAACATGCTCCTAGACCCCGACTCCTATGCCCGCCCCTTCCGCGCCTCCTGCCAGCCCTCCAGCATGGTCTGGAAATGGGTCGGGTTGTAGACGTCCTCTTCGTACGACCACTTGCCGTCTCCGGCGTATTTCAGCAGCGAGAAGTTGTATGCCTGGTGCAGGCTGCCGTCACCGGGGTCGACCATCCGGTTCCAGACCTGACAGACCACCCAGCCGCGCTCTTCGTCGATCACGTACCACTCGATCGGAAAGAACTTCATGTGTTCGTTGTGGGCCATCGTTCGGCTGATCCAGTTGTAGATCGCCTCTCGGCCGCCGAAGGTCCCGAACAGGTGCTCGACGTAGGTGGCGTCCTCGGTAAACAGATCGGCCCAGTCCCTCCAGTCGCCCGAGGTTCCCGCCCGCAGGGCCGTTTTCTGGTAGTGGTCGAAGGCCTCTTCGATCTCGCGTCTCGCCCAGCGTCCCATTTTCAAGACTCCTTGCCTTCCGAAGGCTCGAACATGCTCCTGGTGATGCGCAGGCTCGGCACCTCGCGTTGGTGGTGCGCTCGTAGCCGATGCCTTCTATACCGGACTGCGGCACACGAGGCTCGCCCGACCGCATTTTCGCAAGGGCGCGCTCGCCTACCCGGCAAGACCGGTGGGTGCCGCCGCCTTGGTTAGCAGATCCTGGAGAGCTGCCCCGATTTCGTCGGCGGCCCATCGGCGCTCCTTTGCCAGGGACGGACCGCGTCGCCAGCCCTCGGCGATTCCCAGCCGTCCACCGCTCATCTCGATCACCCGACCGGTGATGAAGCTCGATTCGAGGCTGCCCAACCACGCCACCACCGGCGCGACGTTGTCCGGAGATCGCGCATCAAATTCGCCTTCTGGCTCGCGGCGCACGGGGGGACGTCCGTCGCGGATCAGGTTCTCGGTCATGCGGGTGCGCCCTCCAGGAGAAACGGCGTTGACCGTGACGCCGTACCGCTCGAGCTCACGAGCGGCGATGATCGTGAACGACGCGATCCCCGCCTTCGCGGCGCCATAGTTGGCCTGACCCGGATTGCCGTAGGTTCCTGAGACGGAGGTGGTATTGATCACACGAGCGTTGACAGAGCGGCCCGCCTTGGACTCTCCTCGCCAGAACTCGGCCGCGTGTCGGGTCGGGCAGAAGGTCCCCTTCAGGTGAACGCGCATGACGTCGTCCCATTCGCCTTCGCTCATGTTGAAGAGCATCCGGTCGCGCAGAATTCCAGCGTTGTTCACCAGCACATCCAGGCCGCCGAAACTGTTCCGGGCGGTCGCGATCAGCCGCCGAGCGCCTTCCCAGCTGGCGACGTCGTCTCCGTTGACAACGGCCTCTCCTCCGAGCTCGCGGATGCTCTCGACGACCTCCTGGGCGGGCGAAGCCGAGGAGCCACTGCCGTCCACGTCGCCACCGAGGTCGTTGACCACGACCTTGGCGCCCTGTCGCGCGAACTCGAGTGCGTGGCCGCGCCCGATTCCTCGCCCCGCTCCCGTCACGATGACGATGCGTCCTTCGCAGATTCCAGCCATCCTGGTCCCCCTGAATTCCATCGCTCCATGGCTCCGCCCGTTGCAGCCGGAGCTACCCGGGAGCGAAGGCCGTCTTCATTTCTTTTATCAACTGGGAGAAGCGTTCGTCAATGGATCCGATTGGCCTCCTCCTGCGTAACGCGGATGGCGGCGCGGTCTCGTACGCTGTCCCATTCGAGCTGGGGAAATTTCCGCCGCGCCGCCTCGATTCCCTGAGGAAGCTCGGTCAGGATGTACTGGCGAGCATCGACCTTGGCGAAATAGGCATCGTGTTCGAGCTGGTGGAGTCGGAGCAGTCTCCGCGGGAATTCGCGATCGCGGCCATCGAAGAGCAGGTGGGCGGGATCGACGCTCCAGAAATCGACCCCGATCTCGCGGCCGTAGCTGCGGCGGGCCGACTTGCCGTGTGCGATCAGCTCCGGTTGCACCATCCCGCCACGCGCGACCACCGCGTCGGTCAGGCCGATGCGGTCCAGGGTTCGAAGCTCACTGTAGTAGGGGATGGCGCCAACGCAGCAGATCGCAATGTGTGTGTCCGGTGGCAGTGAGCCTCTCTCGACCAGCCCGCGCAGGGCCAGCCCTTCAGACTCGACACTCTCCAGGAAGAACCGGTGCTCTTCGCGTCGCAAGGCTGAGAAGTGGGTGGCGAGCTCACGCAGCAGGTCTCGATGGCGCATCGCCATCGAGTACAGGATCGGCAATCGAAAGAAGGTGGAGCGCTCCGGGTCGAGATAGACAGCCTCCTCTGGATCGCCGAAATTGGCGGGAAAGCCCTGATGAAGCTCATCCGGGTATTCGGAGTGCGCGCGGTAGGGCAGCTCGATCGACAGAGTCACGAAGCAGAGTAGATACGCGGCGATCGCGATCGCCGAGCGGCGGCCGCGAATCAGCCAAGCTGCTCCCTGACCCATCAGCAGAAACGCGAAACCGAAGTAGAGATCGACCGGGCGGTACTCGAAATGATCGCCACCGACCGATGCGACGTAGACGCGCGCGGCTCGGTGACGGATCCGATCGGTCCGTAGCGAGTGGGGCTCACGCTACGAGCTTGGCGGAACGACTCGACTTCCTCAATGACGAGTGATCCGCTGCGGGCCGAGGGTCCTCAGGCGCTTTCGTCCACGCGGAA
>CAXMOC010000054.1:0-3423 GCA_964194865.1 uncultured Opitutales bacterium
GGCTGGGTACGCACGGAGATGGCCGAGCGTTCGGCTCGCGCCGAGGCGGACGAGCGCGGTATCACGCCCGAACAGGTGTGGGCCGAAAGGGACGCCCTGTATCCGCCTGGCCGCGTTGCAACCGCTCAGGAGGTCGGCGAGACCATCGCCTTTCTCGCGTCCGAGCAGTCCAGCGGTGTCAATGGCGAGGCGATCAGAGTCGCGCTCGGAACCACGTGGTAGAAACTTCGATCGCGACGGCACCAGGGGCCTGAAAAGTTGCCAAAGCAGCACGGTTTCTGACACCATGGCAGCCAGCATGGCCGCTCTGCTCGCTGGAGAGGTCGATTTATAATCGATCCATTAGGAGGACTCCGTGAAGACCATTTTCAGATCTGCACTACTGGCGGGCTGTCTCGCCGTTCTACCCGCGGGACAAACACTTGCGGCCTGCGGCGTCGGTACCACGCTCTGGGGGAGCCCTGAATCATTCGGTAAAAAGGTGTTGGCGTTCACGACGAACGTTTGGACGTTCAAGGGCATCTCTACCACGTCCGAGATTTCGGGGTGCACCGAGGAGGACAATATCTTCAAGAGAGCCGATTCCGGCGCCAGGGTCCGTCACTTCGCCCGTGAGAACCTGGATCATCTGGCCGTGGGCATGGCGCGAGGATCCGGTGAGCATCTCGACGCGTTCGCGCACGTGATTCAGATCGAGGAGCAGGATCTCAAGGCGTTTCGTCGGCTCACACACGACCACTTCACGGAGCTCTTCCCGCACAACTACGCCACTTCGGGTGAAATGCTCGAGGTGCTCGGGCGGCTGATGAAGCGGCACGATACCCTCGCGACATACGTCAGAAGCTGAGGTGACAAAATCTCCGACTACCCATCGCGCAGTCGCGCGATGGGTAGTCACGGCGGGATCGATTCGCGCCGTTCGTGCGTGACTTCTCACCGTTCGTACTCCTAATCGGCTTCGCGGTCGCTTCCGGAGCCGTTCCTTCGGACTACGCGCGGGCGCAGACGTCCGAAGAGGCTCGGCTCTCCGTTTCCGAAGCGACTCCCTCACTGGCCGACCTTCTCGAGCGCGCGGACCGGAACTCGCTGCACGAAACGCCGCAGTGGCTGGCCCTCGTGCACTACGAGAGGCAGTGGTTCCCTCCCGGCTGGCGCAGCCGGGCCACGACCCGAAGCTTCTTCCTCTCTGAACGCGGCGATCGGGACCCCCGTGCTGAGCTGCACGCCACGCTGCGGGCCCTGTTCCATGCGGGCCGGGTTGCCGAAGCCGACGAACATCCCGCCTGTAGGTTCGTCGCACGCAGACACTGGCTCGAGGAGCAGCTCGACCCGGGAGGAGACGCGCTCGCCGCGCCAGAATGCCAGACCTATGCGCGATGGCGGACCGGACTCGACGTTCGCGGCCTCAGCCTGATTTTCCCCGAAGGATTCATGAACAACCCCGCCTCCGTCTTCGGTCACACGCTGCTGCGGATCGATGCCAAGAGCGAGGCCGGGCCCGAGGACATCGCCGGCTGGGCGGTCGATTTCACCGCGGATACGGGGGACGACGGCGGAATCGTCTACCTAGCCCGGGGAATCTTCGGTTTCTATCCCAGCGCGTTCGGTGTTCGGCCTTACTACCAGCAGCTCAAGCGCTACTCGGACTGGGAGAATCGCGACATCTGGGAGTATCGACTCGATATCGACGACAAACAGCTCGAGCTTCTGCTGATGCACCTCTGGGAGCTGAGCGACGTCGAGTTCCCGTACTACTTTTTCACCAAGAACTGCTCGTACGAACTGCTGCGTCTGCTCGAGGTCACCATTCCGGATCTGGAGGCGAGCGCGCGTTTTCGCGGGCCGGTGATCCCGATTGATACCGTGCGCGCTATCGCTGCGCATCCGGGGCTGATGGAGAGCGCGCGTTACCGCCCTTCGCCAGAGACGAAGCTGCGAACGGCCCTCCGCGCGCTCCCGCCCGCTGAACGAGACCAGGTGCGGGACATCGCCGCAAGCCGACTCGAGCCCACCGACGCCGCGCTGGAGGAGCTGCCACCGCTGAAGCGGGCCCGGGTTCTCGACGTCGCCTACGATCAGCTTCGCTACCAGTACCTCGCTGGGACGGTGACGGAAGAAGAATCCCGAGGCCTATCCCGTCGGATTCTGACCGCTCGAGCTCGTCTGCCAAGCCCCGCTCCAATCGAGGACCCCGCTTTCGAGGTCGTCGTACCCGAGGTGCGCCCCGATCAGGGACACGAATCTTCGCTGTTCGCTCTGAGCGGGGGGTGGCGCGACGACGAGAGCTACATCGAATTGCAGTGGCGCCCCGCATACCACGACCTGCTGGAGAGCGGCGGAGGCCACCTCGCGGAGATGCAGGTCCGCATGTTGGACACGCGGCTGCGGATCTACCCCGAGTCGGGACGGGTGCGTCTCCAGGAATTGACGCTCTTCGAGGCCGGCTCGCTGAGTCCCCGAAGCCGCGTCTTCGCGCCGTGGGCGTGGAACACGGGAACTGGGCTGCAGACACGCCGCGTGTCCGACGACGGAGACCTCGATGACGTCATGGTCTGGGGAACTCACATCGGAGCTGGGCTCGCCTGGGATCCATACCGGTCGGTGCTCGCCTACGCACTCGCCGATGCTCGGCTCGACGTCGGCCCCGGTCTCGATCACGACGTCGGCCTGGGACCGGGGGCACGGCTGGGGCTCTACCTCGGTCCAGCGGAAGCTCGTCTGCGGGGACACCTGTTCGGCGAGGTCACGTACTTCGCAGTTGGGGACACCACGACTCGAATCCGCGGAGGTGCCGAGGCGCGCATCTCGATCTCACGCAACACCGCCGCCCAGCTCGCTGTCAGCGCCCATCGGAGCTACGGCGACACGTGGCTCGAAGCGGGGCTGCGGATGAGCCTCCACTTCTGAGGCCCAGCACGTTCCTCTTCCGATGCGCAGGCTGCGCACGCCCAGAGATGGGCGAATCAACGCCCGGTCTCTCAACGCTTGACGAACTTCAGCGTCATCCTGTCGGAGGATAGGCAATTCAAGCTGCGAAGTTCCCACGTCCGAGGCGTTGGTGCATGAATCGCAGGCTTGAGGCGATCAGGGGCCCTCGCCCTGTGGGGGCTCGGTGGGCCACGATCTCGGCATGAAGTCGAGAGTCGATCTCAAGTACAAGACCAAGTACCGGGTCAAGAACTGGGCCTCCTACGATCGCGCACTTGTCCGGCGAGGTGATGTCACCGTTTGGTTGTCACCGGAGGCGATCGCGACATGGAAGCCCGCGGGCGTCGGCAAGCGCGGAGGGCAGTTGAAGTACTGCGACGTCTCCATCGAGGTTGCCCTGACTCTCCGCCTCATCTTCAACCTGCCACTCCGCCAGACCGAGGGGTTTCTGAATTCGCTCTTCGGGGTGATGGGTCTCGATCTCTCCGCACCAGA
>CAXMOC010000055.1:0-15973 GCA_964194865.1 uncultured Opitutales bacterium
CTCACTCGAGAGCTCCTCCCGCGCCGTTTCCCAACCGCAGTCGAGGAGACACAGGTCGGCATCTGCGCCCACCGCAACGCGACGCGGCCCAGCACCCGGTGCCTCGGCGGCGCCCTGAAACAAGGCGAGTGCCTCGTCCGGAGTCAGACGCTCACGTTCACCCAGGCAACGCCCTCCGGCGCTGCGTCGATCTACGGCGGCTCGCATCGCCAACCACGGATCGGCTGGGCCGAACGGCGCATCGCTCCCTGCGGCCAGGAGCACACCTGCCTTCAGGAAGCCCCGTCCCCGATACAGCCATGGACGATCTCGAGGTTCCACGTCGACCGCGTAGGCGTCGCCCCGCTGACGCAGGAAGCCCGGCTGGGTCACGACTGTCAGAGGCAGCCCGGCGAACAGATCGAGGCAATCGGGGGGCGCGATGGAAGCGTGTTCCAACCGATCCCCCATCTGCGCGCCGGCTTCCGAGAAGGCGGTCAGCGCAAAGACAAGCTCGGCGCGGGTCACACAGTGGATGGCCACGCTTCGCCCCTGCTCGTGGGCTACCTCGATCGCCTTTCGAAGCTCGTCAAACTTCGGTAGCCGTCGCTCCGCCAGTACGATCTTGACGGCGCCGCGGGCGACTCGGGGGTGTTTCGAGCGCGAGAGGCCAATGCCGCCCATCGCGAGCACCCGTTGGGAGAGCTCGCCACTCTCGGTTGCCCGCCCGAGTGCCGAGAGCTCCAAGTCGGTATTGCTGACGGTTGCATCGGTTACTCCCGTCACGCCGAAGCCGGCGAGCGTTTGGGCGACCGCTCCGAGGGGCGGGATCGCGGCATCACCCAGCCGCTCGCGAAGCCAGAGGTCCAGGCCGAACAGCCGCCCAGTACAGCGGCCGTCGCGGTCGCGGTCGACGCCCGGAGCGTCGGTTCCCGTGTCCAGACCCAGCCGCTCGATGGCGGCGGAGTTCAGCATCCACATGACTCCGCTACGATGCTGGATGCGCACGGGTCGGCGGGGCTGCCAGCGGTCCAGGTCTTCCCGCCCCAGGGATCCGGCCACGGATTCGTGGTATCCGACGCCCCGGAGCCAAGTCTGTCCAGCACCCGCGGCGGTGAGCGAACGAGCTAGCGCTGCGGAGGTTTCGATCTCGGGCGGCCCACATTGCAGCGAAGATTCGGATGCGGCCAGCGCCAGCAGGTGGATGTGATGGTCGTGAAGACCCGGCAAGAGCGCCCCGCCGGCGGCCTCCAGCAGCGGCTCTCCCGGCTGGCGCTTCAGGCGAACTCCGACCTCGGACACGCGGCCCGCGAGGAGCCGCACGTCGATGGGCCCCCTGCCCTCGATCTCGGCACCGGCGATCAGCACCGAAGCTTCAACTCTCCGAGCACGGCCTCGGTATCGGCACCCAGCGCTCGCGCGCGTTCGAGAATCGGGCGCGCCCGAGGTGCCGCGACGGGCCAGCGGCCGCCCTCCACGACGACCACCCAGCTGTCGTCTCCCGTCGTCGCGGGCCGCACCTCGCAGGCGGGCACGCCGCGGTCCGATCCGAGAACGTGGGCCGTGACATCTCGCAGGTTGATGTCGATCAGACGGGCTTCTCCGGAACGAAACGAAGCCAGTGCTGCCACGGCGGCGTGTAGTCCGGTCAGTGGATCTGCGATGGCGTCTCCACAGAAGATCGGCTGACCCGGAGCTCCGGTAGCGTCAGCCAGGCCCGCCGCCGCGGCGGTGTCGTCACCGTAGCCGACCCAGTTTCCCTTGGGATCGCCGCGTCCGTAGCCCGTGATGCTCACCCAGCACAGCCCCGGAATCTCGGTAACCAGCCGGTGGGCGTGGATTCCCAGCTGGGCGAGTGCGCGCGGTCGAGCGCTCTCCACGACGATGTCTACAGAGCGAATCAGTCGGACCAGAAGTGCCCGCCCTTCGTCGGAGCGAAAGTCGAGCGCGACGCTGCGCTTACCGGCATGGAGGAGGTCGTAGAATCCAGGCTCGCCCAGCCGGCTCCCGTCCGGTCGATGCACGCACTCGACCTTCACGACATCGCCCCCGGCGAGCGAAAGCAGGTGGCTGCACAGCGGGCCCGCCCACAGCGACGAAAGATCCAGAACCCGAGGCCGCACCACCGACGGGCGCTGCACCGATTGGCCGCGCGCCTCGATCCGCAGCCAAGCCGGAACCGAGGTGAGTCGCCCAGCGGAGCTGACGGGCAGCCCCAGCAGGCGACCCCGCGATACCCATCGGGCAGTCGGCTGCCGCGCGACGCGTTGGGTAACGAAGCTCCAAACCTCCTCTGGAAGCGTCGCCTCGAGCCATGCCGGCAGCAGCTCCAGATCTTCGGGCCGCGCGAGATTCAGGGCGATCCAACCGTCGCTGCCGCGCAGAAGGCGGCAGCTACCACCGGGAGAGACGGGGCCCCGGCGATGCCAACCGAGCCTTGCGGCACGCTCTCCCAGGAGCGCTCCCGGATCGAGCACTTCCAGGCGCCCGGTAGCGGTCCCCGCCAGGGCCGCCAAGGCAGCCAGAGCGCCGCGAGCCCCGGTCATGATGCCCCCGGGCGCCATCGCGACGGGGCCACGCTCGGGGCCGGTCAACCACATCAGACCCGAGCTCGCCCAGTCGACCGCCGGATGAGGAGCGTCCGACAGCTTCGGCTCGACTCCGTATACCCCCAGATCGCCGAAGAGCCGAGCGGCGTAACCGGCGGCCCCTCCGACGGGCGCCTCTTCGCGATCCCTCACGAGCCGGGGGTCCTGGGGCGGCGGAAAGCGGAACGCGACTCCATCCTGATATTGTCTCTCAATCCAATGGAATCCACCCACCGGGAGGAAGTCGAGAAATGACGCAGCTCAAGGCGGGAGCCCGTTTGCGCAGTGCCGTGTGTACGACCGAAGTGATGGTGATCCTGGCGCCTCAGGTCGAGGTCGACCTCACCTGCGGAGGAGCCGCCGTCCACTCATTGGGATCCGACCCACCCGACGGGCTCGAGATCTCAGCCGACGCCAAGGACGGGACCCAGATCGGCAAGCGCTACGTCAACGAAGCCGGCGATCTCGAGCTGCTGTGCACCAAGCCCGGCGAGGGCAGTCTCGCCGCAGCGGGGGCCGCACTCGTGGTGAAGGGCGCCAAACCACTGCCATCTTCGGACTGATCCATGAACCTGATGATGCTGCTCGAGATGGCTTCGTCTGGCATGGGCGAACGTGTGGCCGTCCAGAACGAGGGGCAGGCTCTCAGCTACGCAGAGCTGTTTCGCGCCGCTGGACACGCCGCCGAAAGACTGAAGGCTTCGGGAAGTCAACGGCTGGCGGTGCTGGACGTCAGCAGCCTTGCGATTCCCATCGGTGTGTTTGCGAGCGCGTACGCGGGGGTTCCCTTCGTACCGCTCAACTACCGCTTGACGGGCGCCGAGCTCGAGCGACTGTTGGCCGAGATCTCGCCCGCCATGGTCGTGACCGATCCGGAACGGGTCGAGGCGCTAAACGCGCTAGCCGGCATCGACGCAGTTTCCCGAGACGAATTCATCGCAACCAGCGGTCCCGACCCGTCCGGCGAATGGCCGATGGACCCCGACGAAATCGCGGTCTTGCTGTACACGAGCGGAACGACGGGTGCTCCCAAGGCAGCGATCCTCCGCCACAAGCATCTGGTTTCCTACATCCTGGGAAGTGTCGAGTTCATGTCCGCAGGCGAGGAGGATGCAGGCCTCCTCGCTGTTCCGCCCTACCACATTGCCGGCATTGCGGCGATCGCCAGCTCGATCTACTCGGGTCGCCGAATCGTTCAGCTCCCCAATTTCAGCGCCGAACGCTGGCTCGAATTGGCGCGCTCCGAGCGCATCACGAACGCCTTCGTGGTTCCCACCATGCTCGCTCGCATCATCGATGCACTCGGCGAGCGAGAGACCGCAGATCTACCGCACCTTCGCGCGCTCTCTTACGGTGGCGGCAAGATGCCCCTGACCGTGATCGAGCGGGCGATGAAGCTTCTCCCGACGACCGATTTCACCAACGCCTATGGGTTGACCGAGACGAGCTCGACCATTTCGTTGCTCGGACCCGAGGAACATCGCGAGGCCGCCTCCAGCAATGACTCCGTCGCGCGCCGCCGCCTGGTGTCGGTCGGACGGGCTCTTCCGAGCGTCGAGGTGGAGATTCGCGGCGCCGACGGTAGCCGACTGGGTCCCGACGAGCGCGGCGAGATCTACGTTCGCGGCGAGCAGGTCTCGGGCGAATACCTGGGGCGCGACAGCTCGGTCGGGGCGGACGGTTGGTTCCCGACCCGGGACGGCGGCTCCCTCGACGCGGACGGCTACCTCTTCTTGGAGGGTCGAATCGACGACGTCATCGTCCGGGGCGGCGAGAATCTCTCCCCGGGAGAAATCGAAGACGTGCTGCTCGAGCACAGTGCGGTTGCCGACGCGGCGGTCGTCGGGGTGCCCGACGAGCAGTGGGGCGAGGCCGTCGCGGCCGCCGTGGTCCTCCGAAGCGGCCATACGCCCACCGAGACAGAGCTAAAGCAATGGGTGAAGGATCGACTTCGATCTTCCCGTACGCCAGAGCGAATCGAGTTCGAATCCGAGCTTCCCTACAACGAAACCGGCAAGCTGCTGCGGCGCGTCGTGCGGGCCAGGCTGCTGGAGACCCCTTGAAGCAATCGCCGGACTTTCTCAGTCCGTTGGAAGTGATCGAGCGCCTCGAGGTGCCCAATGCGTTCGAACAGTTCTCTCCACTGACCGGGAAGCCGTTGCTCGCGGTGGATCTGACGATCGAGGGTCGCGCGGTCCCGTCGTCTGACGTCGCTGCAGCCTGCCGAACGCTGAGGCGAATACCGTGTCCGACCCTCGGGGTGGGCTCCCAGGAAGCGAGCGTTGTCGGCCGCCAGCTTGCCCCTCACCTGGACGTGGCGGTCGCCGATCGCGGGGACCTTGAGGCGGTGCTAACTGGTGTCGGCCGCGCGCCTCTGGCAGCCGCCTCGCTGGTTGCCCTGCTTCGCATGGGGGAATCGCTCGACGCGCACTCCGCGCTGATCGCTGAATCGCTCGCCTACTCGACCCTGCAGTCGGGGCCGGAGTTTGCGGCCTGGCTGCGGAACCGCTCCGCATCTCCCCGGAGCGCTCCCGAAGGCGAGCTGCCGGAGGAGCCGGCCGTATTGGTACACCGACGGCCAGCGCGGTTGGAGCTCACGCTCAACCGGCCGGAGCGACACAACGCCTTCTCGATCGCCATCCGAGACGCGCTCGTCGAGGGGCTCGAGGTCGGGTTGGCCGACCCTTCCCTGCGCGAGATCATCTTGAAGGGCGCCGGGCGATCTTTTTGCAGCGGTGGCGACCTCGACGAGTTCGGCACCCTGCCCGACCCCGCGACGGCCCATTTGGTCCGTTCGACCCGAAACGTTGGGCGCCTCCTCCTCGGCTGCGCAGATCGGGTACGCGCGGAAGTTCACGGCGCATGTGTGGGAGCCGGGATCGAGCTGCCCGCATTCGCCAAGCGAGTGGTCGCCAGGGAGGACGCCTACTTCCAGCTGCCCGAGGTTTCCATGGGGTTGGTACCAGGTGCGGGCGGAACCGCGAGCGTTCGACGCCGGATCGGTCGTCAACGGCTCTGCTGGCTCGCGCTCTCGAGCGCCCGCATCGATGCCGCCACGGCGCTGGAGTGGGGGCTCGTGGACGAGGTGTGCGAGCTTCTGCACTAGAATGCAGCGGACTATGCACGAGGCAGGAGCTGCCTTGCACCTCGAATCGCCCGACGCCAGCGCCCCCGCTCGGCCCTTCCACGAGATCCCCCGAGTCCCTTTGTACGACCTGGCGCAGGGGGTTCTCGGTAACGGCGGTGGGCGAATCGACATGCGCTCCGGCCTGGAGCGGCAGTTTCGGCAGCTCGGACCCGTGGTTCGACAACTGGGCGGACCACTCAAATTTGTGAACCTCTTCGGCCCCGATGCCAACCGCTTCGTTCTGATGGATCGCGGCGAGAACTTCTCAGCCCGGCGTCCCTGGATGCAGATCATGGGAAGGATCTTTCCCGACGGCCTGCTGCTGCGTGACGGAGGCGATCACAAACACCATCGAATGATCATGCACCAGGCCTTCAAGCGCCCGGCACTTCGCAACTACGCGGAGCGAATGAATCCGAAGATTGCGGCTGGCATCGCGAGCTGGGGCCGCGAGCCCCGGAGGCTGCTGGCGTTTCCGGCGCTCAAGGAGCTCACGCTCGAGCTGGCTGCCGGGATCTTTCTCGGAGTGGACCTCGGGCCGCAAACCCAGCGCATGAACGGCGCATTCGAGAACATGGTGGCGGCATCGATGTCGCGCCTTCGCCTGAGGATTCCAGGCCTGGAGTTCCATCGCGGGCTCAAGGGCCGCGAATACATGCTGGGATTTCTCCAGAAACTCATCGAGCAGAAACGCGTCGATGCGAGCGACGACATGTTCAGCCGGCTCAGTCGGGCGCAGAGCGAGGCGGGAGATCACCTGCAGGATCGGGAAGTGATCGACCACATGATCTTCCTGATGATGGCGGCTCACGACACCACGACCAGCACGCTGACATCCCTTTGCTACGAGCTCGCCCGACACCCCCAATGGCAGCAGAGAATTCGCGACGAGAGTATCGCGATGGGAAACCCCTCGCCGGGTTTCGACGAGCTCGCTGGGCTGACCAGTCTGACCCTCGCGATGCACGAAACCCTGCGGATGTACCCGCCCCTGCCCGTGATCCCCCGAGCTTCCGTGCGCGCCTTCGACTTCGAGGGCTACCGGATTCCCGAGGGTGCCATGTGCGTGGTGGCCCCGATTCACACCCACCGCATGCCGGAATGGTGGAGCAACCCCGATCGCTTCGATCCGGAGCGATTCTCGAGCTCCAGGGCGGAGCACGAGCGGCACACCCACTCGTACATTCCGTTCGGGGGTGGAGCGCACATGTGCATTGGCAGACGCTTCGCGGAAGCCCAGGTCCGGCTGGTCATCCACCACCTGGTCCAGCGTCACCGCTGGCGCGTACCCGACGGTTACGAGATGCCCGTCCAGCAGGCACCCATCTCGAAGCCTCGGGATGGCCTGCCGCTCGAAATCGAGCCGATTCATTGAGCTGCGCAACTTCGCTCTCGAGTCCGCTTCTCTGGCTCTCGTCGATCGGGGCAGCCCTCGCCTGGAGCAGCCCCGCGCAGGCCGTCGAAGCCGGGGAAGGCCGTCCTACCGGCTTGTCGATCTACCACGTCGTGCTGGCCGACGAAACGGTCGCCGGCATTGCTCGACGCTACGGCTCTGATATCGACGAGATCATCCGAATCAATCAGATCGAGGATGCTCGTTTGCTCTGGATCGGAACCCGCTTGATGGTACCCCTAATTGCCGGCACGGAGCCGGCCCCTCCTGCAGCGAGCCGCGCGCCAGCCCGCCGAGATTCGTTGCAACGCCGGCTCGACAGCAGTGAAGCTCAGCTACGCGAGGCGCGTTTCGAGGAGGCACTCGAAGGCGCCGGCAGCGTTCGAGACCTGCTGAATTCAAGGGGGGTCGGCCCGCACGACCCGCTTCGCGTGCAGGTCGAGTTAATCGCCGCCACCGCTCGGATTGCACTCGGCGAGATGGAAGCCGCACTCGCTTGCCTGGAGCGGGCCTTGCAGGCGCAACCGGATCTCGAACTCGACCCCGTTCAGGTATCTCCCCGGGTGATCGCCGCACTTCGAGCGGCGCGAAACCGCGCGGGGGCGCAATGAGCCAAATCTCGAACCCCTCGGTACCGGGGCTCCACTAGCAGAGCGCGAACCGGCCGATGTAGTCTGCAAGACGGCTCTCTACGTCATCGGGCGTCAAGCCGTACTGTGCGAGATCGTATTCGTGCGCCCCGTGCTTGCCCTGGGGATTGGCCGTCACGTGTGACTGCATCGCGGCTTCGGTCTCCGCTGTGAGATCGAGTTCGAAGTGGTCGTAGACGCTCTTCGCCGCGACAAGCGGGTCTGACACCAGCTGTTCGAAGTCGATGTCGAGAAATCGCCTCGGGTCAGACTGTTCGCGGACGGACAGGCCGCGCTCCAGCGACGCCGCGTAGTACTCCAGCACCGTCGGGCCCAGCTCGAGCTTGTCATAGGATTTGCGTCCGCGCATGAGGGAATCCGTCAGGCTACAGGCCGAAGCCATGGACTCGAGCGGGTTGCGGTGCGTCAGGACGATGCAGGCGTCCGGGAACATCTCGACGAGCACGTCCAGGGCCCATAGATGCGCGGGCGACTTCAACAGCCAGCGTTTGCCGGGCCGCTGCCAATCAATCAGCTTCAAGAGATTCGCGTAATAGGTGTAGGCCTGGCGCAGATCCTGCTGCCGATACCACGATGCGTAGGGCTCCATCATCGGCTCGATGCCCATCTGCACGTCACAGAAGGTGTGCGCCAGCAACATCACGCACTCCTCCGGCACATCGGCATCGGTGTAGTGGATCTTGGTGAACTCCGGGTTTCGCTCGCGCCCGCGGGCGTAGTGTGCTTTCAGCGCCACGAAGCGCGGATCAGGCTGGCCGACTGGTAGATCGACGGGGTCCGGAAAGATGCCCTCCCAGAGCAGCAGAGGCCGCGCCGCCGGATCCGCGCCGAGCAGATTGAACAGCGCAGACGTCCCGGTCCGAGGCAGGCCCGTCAGATACATCGGACGCCGCAGCGTCCGATTTCGAATCTCCGGGTGGCGGCAAAACGCCTCCTGTACTCGGAGTCGAGTCGCCAGCAACGAGACGATCCTCCGGTGATTGCGTCGAACGCCCTTCTCGTCAAAGTTCGCGGTCTTTCGATAGGTCTCGAGCAGTACCCGCAGGCCTGCGCGAAAATCATCGCCGCCGAAATCCTCCAACTCGGCCGCGTCTCGTGCGGCTTGTAGAAGCTCCCCTTCTTCGAAGCGGAGCTCAGCCATCGCGCAGCTCTGCCAGCTTGACGACCCGAGTGCTCGGCTGCGGGTGCTGCCGAGCTCCGATCCAGCGCCAGCACATGGTGCCGCGCGAGTGGCCGCAAGTCTCCAGCCAGTTTTCGACGCCCGGATCCTCGTGGGCCACCACGATTACGACAGAGCCGTCGTGGCGGGCTACTGCAGTGTGTGGGTTGAGATGGATCCGAAAGTATCGATAGTCGAGCGACTCGAGCCAATGGTTGCTGAGCTGGAAATTCCAGTAGTCGCACTCCGGCGGAGTCGCCTCGATCACGAGCGCCTCCTCGGGAGCCAGCTCCCAGTAGCTGTGGTAGTAGGCGATGTTGGGATCGCCGCCCGCGGCGAACGCCTTGTCGGGATCGAAGCGGGGCAGCTGGTTCACATGCGAGCGCCAGTCCCTGGCCCAGCTGTCGAAGAGCTGTGAGCAGCCGACAACGAAGCGTACCGATCCCTGCAGCATGCGATCCAAGCGCGCCGGGTCGAGGGGGCGCGGCTTCGAAGGCCCGTCGATCCGTTCGATGTCGACGACAGCTAGCTCTTCCTTGGCATGATCCATTCGCGTCTGACGGATCTGGATCATGCGGGTATCGGGCTTCATCGGCAGCCAGTTTCCGGATTGTTCTCGGCTGCTGGCAATGAATTCGAAGCGACCATCCGCGCCGATTTCCATGTCCTTGGCTTCGAGATAGCCCGTCGTATTGAGGCTGCCGGTGGCGCCGTAGTTGCCCGCCTGGCTGCCAAAGCCCAGGTAGTGGACGGTGCCCCGTGTTCCACTGATCCGGTACTCACTATTTCCGTTGACGGGTGCGCTGAAATAGACATTGTCGGGATTGTCCATTCCCATCTTGATCGTTTCGCCGACCGCGCGTCTGAATTCCGGCGCCTGAGCGTCCGACGCTTCCACGAAGGTTTCGAGCGCCGCACGGGTGAGGCGCGTCAGGTAGCGCCAGCCCTCGGCGCGATCGAGGGGATCTCCGGGGGAACCCTCTCGCAGAACCACTGACCCCGCCGCCTTCAGCGCGTCGCAGAAGTCCTCCCAGCACGCGCCATCCATCACTCGCTGGATTGCTTCGCTCGAATCACCCTCTGCCATGGAACGCCTCCATTTCCGTTGCTCACCTCGTCTCAGCCCTGGCCGAAACGTCCGACGCAGCTTACTAGTTCTGGGGATTCGCCGTCCGTTGCTCCCGGATTTTGGGCGAGCGATCACGAATCCTGGAACGCGGACTCCAGCTCCGCGAGGACACGTTCCTCGGCGCGCGAAACTGACCCGAAGCCGAGAAAGCCGCCCGCAGCTTCGGCGACGTTTCGAGCCATGCCGATGATGACAGACTGGAGTCTCATCCGACCCTCGACGCTGAGCTCGCTGCAGATCGCCCGAATGTAGTCGACCCAGGCGGCGCGGAGATCGGGCTTCGGCGGCTCTTCGAGCCAGATTTCGAGCAATCCATAGCTGGCGCTGCCCGGCTCGATTCCAGCGGTCGCGGCGGCGGTCAGGACGGCTCGTTTTTCCCCGTCGTCCATCTCGCCGTCCGCCCAAGCCACCTCGACCAATGGAAGCAACGTGAGTGCGGCGAGCGTGTCGGGATCGATTCCCAGATACGCGATCTGGCTGGAGACGGCGCCGGCTTCGGAGCTGGCTTCGGTCCCAAGCCCGCGGAGCTGTTCGCGGAACCCCTCGGCTTCTGCGGTGAAGAAGCTCTGTTGCAGGGCATCAGCCTGGCTCGCCAGCGCCTCCCGATCCAGCGTCTGTTCGGCGGGGCCCGCATTGTCCAAGACCTCGCGGTCCGTGAGCTTCGCGATTCTCTGCGCCAGCAGCCCATTGAGATTGCGAAAAACCAGGGCGGCAGTCTTCGGGCGCTGGCGCGCAAGCTGCGCGACGCTCTCCTGGGTCAAACGCAGCAACTTCGCGTCCTCTGCTACGTCGACGTTCGCGATGCGTTGCTCGCGAAAGAGTCCAACCTCTCCCAGCACACCACCGCGACGGTGAACCGCCAGCTCGGTCGTCGAGTCACCCTGCCCGATGTGGGCGGTCAAACGCCCCTGGATGACCACGTAAAGCGCATCGCCCGGCTCACCGACGTTGAACAGCCGCTGCCCGGCGCGTACCTCCATCAGCGTGGCCATCAGCGCCACCATGCGCGCCTGGCCGGCGCGCATGCCCTCGAAGAGTGCAATGGAGCGTTGCGGGTCCCGCCCCAGATCCAATCGCAAGAAATCCCACAGCGTGGCGATGCGCAGCTTCACACAGAGGGCCGGGGTTAGCGTGAAATCCGTCAGCCAAGCAAACGCCAGGGCGAAAGCGGCCATGCTGCCGAGCTGGGCGTTGGAGCGCAGCTCGCTGAAATTGAGCATCAAGAACCCGAGACACAGCGCGGCCGACGTATACGTAACCGGTCGACCCACCGAGCGCAGCGCCGAGGCCGTCGCGCGATCCTCGTCTCCCAGGCGCTTGGCTTCCCGGATGAAGCGCGCGAAGTAGTGGATCGTATCGTCCACCGCGATGCCGAGGACCATCGGGGCGATCAAGCTCATTCCCGGATCCAACCGGATTCCCATCCAACCCAGCGCGCCGAAGTAGACCACCACGGGCAGCACGTTGGGAATGAGGGCGATGAAGCCGATTCGGAGAGAGACGAACATCGCGGCGAGAATCAGGTAGATGATGCCGAGAGCCATCACCATGCTGGTGGCCTGGCCTCGAATGATCGCGTCCAGGGTACGCGTGAAGACGATCGAAGTGCCCGTCAGCGAGGCGTCGAGGTGGGTCGGTAAATCGTCGAGACGCTCTTCGATGCGCAACGCCAGCGCTGCAACTGCGTCCGAGTCAACCACGTTGGCGCGAACTCGAATGCTGGCGATCTGGAAGCGCGAATCCACCAGGGAATCCAGCTCGTCGCTACCGCCGAAGAAGAGCAGCTGACTGGTCATGCGCTTGCTCTCGGGAATCGCGAGGAACGCGGGGTCGTTGCGGTGAAACCCCCGGTTCAGCAGCTTGACGTAGTCGACCAAGGAAGTCGTGCCGCCGATCTCTGGCTGAAGCTCGAGCCACTCCTGGAGCCATTCGATCTGCGCCATGTTGACGGGTTCCTTGAACCCCTCTGGATATTCCGTCTCCAGCACGACGTAGAAGAGATTCGCTCCTTCCAGGTGTTCGTTTACGGCTTCGAAGTGCGTGCGAACGGGAGCGTCCTCTCGGAACTTGCTGACCTGCTGCGTGCCGATTCGAAGCTCGAAAATGCCGAGCAGGGCGATCGCAAAGACACCGAACGCAACCATGAAGATCGGGCGTCGCCAGACCACGTCGAAGCGGGCGACCCGCTGGACGAACCGATCGAAGCCGAGCCCTCGCCGGTCTCTTGGGGCTGCCCGTCCCCCGAAATCCGGGATCAAACAGAGCAGCGCGGGGGTCACCGTCAGCGACGCTCCAGCCGCGGAGATCACTCCGATCACCGCCAGAAAACCGAATTCGCGCACCGCTCCTAGCGGGCTCAGGCCAAGAGATGCGAAGCCTGCCGCCGTCGTCAGTCCGGTCAGGCAGACGGGCAAGCTGACGTCCGTCAGCGCCTTCGCGGTTCGCTCGCGCGGCCCGGCCGTCGGTTGCTCTGCTGCGGACTCGTCGTGTTCCGCGACGACATGAACCGAGTACGAGAGCCCGAGTGTGGTCAAGAGCGCGGGGACCAGCGCCGTCACGGCGTTGAGCTCGTAGCCCAGCCAAGCGGCCAGGCCCAGCGTCCACACCACGGAGACCGCGATCGTCAGCAGAGGAAGAATGACCCCTCGTACGTTACGAAAGGAAAAAATCAGAACGACACCCAGCACGCCCAGAATCAACATCGGGATCTTCACGAGTTCGCCCCGAAAGACCCGCACGCTCTCCGCCCGAATGTGCGGCCCACCCGTGATCCAGACCTGGGCGTCCCCTCGATCCTCCTCGGCGATCTGGACGATCTGCTGATCGATTCCGGCTTCGAGGTATTCCTGATTGGTCATGTCGGCGAAGTAGACCAGCAGCGCGGTCGCACGTCCGTCCGGCGAAACCAGGTTGCCACCATAGATAGGATTCCCCAAAACCTCGTTCCGAAGCTCCGAGAGCGCCTCGGTGGTTTCCGGGATCTGCGTAACGAAGGGGGCGATCTCCAGATCGTCTCCGACGCCCCTCACATTGACCGCGTTGGTCAGCGACAACACGTGGTGAACACCGTCCACCTGAGCGAGGCGGTGGGTCAGTCGGTCGATCTGACGGAGGGTGTCCGTGCTGAAGATGTCGTCAGAAACCAACGCGATCAGGAGAGTCTCGTCGCTGCCGAACAGGCGGCGGATCCGGTCGTAGAAAGTCCTTGACGCGTCGCCTTCGGGCAGCAGCCGATCCGCAGATGGGTCGAAGCGCAGCCGGAGCTCGCGGCTCTGGAAGTCGAAGAGCTGGTTCGCGGCAACAACCGTCAGAGCGAAGGCGAAACCGACGACCCAGACAGCGTACTTGGAGATCGCTCGGCCAAACCATTCCACTGCGGCGTCCGCCTAGCGTCCCGACCCAGAAGTTCGTCGTAGCACCGAGCGCACCAATACGGGCACTAGTACATCCGGGGTCTCTCGAGGCTCGAGGTGCTGAACAGCTTGCGTGGGATATCCACGTTGATCTGGATGTCTTCGATGAGCAGCTCCGTCGAGGTCTCGTCTCGGAGATCGCGCATCAAGAGTTGTTTGGGAAGCACGGCCCCATTCGAACGGTGGAGTGCCTCTCGATCGATCGTCAGGACCTTGCGGAGCCGCTCGCCGGACTCCCACATCTCCGATTTGACCGGCACGCAGTTCGCCATGTCCCAGTAGGAAACCACACGCTCGTAGGCGGAGCCGCTCTCCGCCGCAGGGTAGTGGGCCACGACCCGGACTGGGGCGCCCTCCCACGTCGAGTCTTCTAGCTCCTCGGTTCGTCCCTCCGCCTGGATTCCCTGGAGCTGCATGAAATCCTCGTAAGTAAAATCACTTCCGAACAACGAGCCGGACATCATCCGCGAGGTGACTCGCTTGACCTTCTTGAGATCCGGCAGGTAGATGAACATGTCCGCGCGGGTCTCTTTTTCGATGGCGAGCAATCCCGCCCCGTTGAGGTCTTCTGGTTCGTGGACCCGCAACATCACCCGCGAGCGATTCTCGTCGAAGCGTTTCCAGTTCACCGTCGCTCGGATCGTGCGACCGTTGCCGACCCGGTCCCGCGAGCGGAACTCGACCTTCTGGACGCTGCTCTGGCTGGGGAGATTCCCCTGCACGCAATCCGACAGACTGGTGGATTCTTGGGCGGACAGAGGGGCTGCGGCGAGTAGAAGCGCCGCGAGCGCGACCCCATGCTTCATGCGCGCATTATGGCGGCATCCCTGAGCGGGGTAAAGCCGTCCCTCTAGAGTCTTCACCCTACCCTACCCTTGGGCGACACGCCCCGCGGGGGACCAGCTGGTGGCGTTGTTCCGGAAACTGCCCGAGGTGTAGGATGGCCCTATGAAGACCGTCAAGCAGGTGCTCGATACCAAGGGTTACCAACTCCATTCGGTCCAGCCGGACACCAGCGTCTATGACGCCTTGCAGAAGATGGCGCGCGAGGAGATCGGAGCGCTGGCGGTACTCGATGGTGGCGAGCTGGCGGGCATCTTGTCGGAACGAGACTATGCGCGAAAGGTGATTCTCAAAGGTTTGCACTCGAAGGACACGCCCGTCAGCGACATCATGACTCGCAACGTCATCTGCGTGACGTCAGAGATCGGCGTCGACGCTTGCATGTCCCTGATGACCGACAATCACGTGCGCCACCTGATGGTTCGGGATGCCGAGCGGCTCTCGGGAGTGATCTCGATCGGCGACGTCGTCAAGGCGATCATCGAAGAGCAACAATTCACCATCGAGCAGCTCGAGCACTACATCTCCGGCGGCTGAGCGTCTGGTGCACGGGAGATCGAAGAGGATGGGAGCTGCGCTGGGTGGCGCCGCCTGATTGGAGTCCAGCCTGGATCGCCGCGTCTTGCTCGATTGGCTCGATCGCTATGGGAAGCGGTATCCGGAAGAGGCGGAGAACGTAGAGCGCGTCGAAGCGCTCGTTCGCGAGCGCCGGGACTGCTTCGATCGAACCTGCCTGCCGGGGCACATCACCGCATCCGCGTGGATTGTATCCTCCGATCACCACCGATTCCTGTTGACGCACCATCGAAAGCTCAATCGCTGGCTCCAGCTCGGCGGGCACACCGATGGCGACTCCGATGTGCGTGCCGCGGCACTTCGAGAAGCGCGTGAAGAATCTGGGATCGGCGAGTTCGAGGCACTGTCGGACGATCTCGAACTCCCGCTGATCGACGTCGACATTCACCCAATTCCAGCGATTGACGACGAGCCACATCACGATCACTACGACATGCGCTTCCTGCTCGTCGCGCAGCGCAATGCGAGACTGCGAATCAGTCCTGAGTCTCACGACCTGCGCTGGTTCGAGCACGCCCTTCTCGAAGAACTGATCGATGAAACCAGCTTGCTACGCCTGGGCCGCAAAGCAAGATCCGCGCTCGCAAGATTCTGCCGGTAGCCAAGCCACGTGCGCCTTCATGCAGGCCCTCCGTTCAAGGCGTTGATCGCAGACGAGACACCGGCCTTCGGCAAACGGGCCGCGGTGCTCGAGGAGGGAAGCCGCTGCGGTGATTCAGTGGGAGTTCAAGCCTCGCTCTGCGAGCAGCGCCCGGCGTACGCGGCCGAAGGAGGCGGACTGGTAGGCTTCCACGGGACGCGTCTCGGCGAGGAGCCCCTCGAGACGCTGAACCCGTCCCATCTCGTCGAGATGTCCACGCGGCGCCGCCAACTCGACCCGGCGGGCAATTCGAAGCGAAGCGAGCGGGTCATAGCCGGCCCGTTCGAGCATTCCGAGTGCGAAGCGATCCGCGGCCAGCTCCTTGGCCGGGTCGACCCGCAAGGAAACCGAGCCGACCGTCGTGGCGCGGCCCCAGAGCGGGGGCTTCTGCCACCATCGCGATTCCGGGTACGCCGATCGAGCGCAGAAATGCCCCAAAGCCTGATGGCTCATCTCGTGGGCCAGGACTGCCGCCA
>CAXMOC010000056.1:0-10822 GCA_964194865.1 uncultured Opitutales bacterium
CGACCGCCATACCGACCGCGACGCCCACTGCCACGCCGACCGCGACACCGACGGCCACACCGACCGCTACGCCGACAGCCACACCGACCGCGACGCCCACTGCCACGCCGACCGCGACACCGACAGCCACGCCGACCGCGACACCGACGGCCACCCCGACCGCGACACCGACGGCCACCCCGACCGCTACGCCGACAGCCACACCGACCGCGACGCCCACTGCCACGCCGACCGCGACACCGACGGCCACCCCGACCGCCACACCGACAGCCACACCCACGGCTACGCCGACCGCGACACCGACAGCCACGCCGACTGCGACCCCGACTGCGACCCCGACTGCCACTCCGACAGCCACCCCGACAGCCACGCCGACTGCGACCCCGACTGCCACCCCGACCGCGACGCCGACTGCCACGCCGACCGCGACGCCGACTGCCACGCCGACTGCGACCCCGACTGCGACCCCGACGGCTACGCCCACGGCGACGCCGACAGCCACCCCGACCGCGACGCCGACCGCCACGCCGACCGCGACGCCGACTGCCACCCCGACCGCGACCCCGACTGCCACGCCGACTGCGACGCCGACAGCCACACCGATGGCTACGCCGACCGCGACGCCCACAGCCACTCCGACCGCGACTCCGACCGCGACGCCCACGGCCACTCCGGCTGCGACACCCAGCGCGACGCCCACAGCTACGCCGACCGCCACACCCACGGCGACACCGGGCGGCGGAGTGGTGGCCTACTGGGCGATGGACTGGGAAGGCAGCAGCTCTAGCCAGGGGATCGACACGAACCCGGCCTTCACCACCTCAATGGCCGAGTCCAAATTCGATCCACAGTGCGGGGTCGCGTCACCCCCCTGCCCCATCTCGGGCAGCTTGAGTGGACGGACGGGAACGCACGATTCGATTGCGCAGAAGCTCGATGGCGAAGCCGGTCACAGCAGCGTGGTGCACGACTTCATTTGGAATTGGATGGGCAATTCTGGAAGGAATGAGGCACAGCAATTCGCCATGATGAACACCGCAGCTGCGGTTTGGCTCTGTAGTGTATCGCTGGACCTCAAAGACCATACTCTCAACGTCAACGTCTCGGGCGTCACCGGCTCGGATAGCCCAGTACTTACATTGGGCACGGCCTACTACGTCCGCCAACGCATCATCGACAACGGTGATTGCACCTACGACTGTTCCGTCTACGTCGATGAAACGCCGAATTGGGGCGCTGGGGCTTGGTACACGGGCTCGATTGCTGGAGCAGACTACCCCAACGCGGGAGCTTGCACGGCGGCGGACAGGGAGATCCGCGGGGCCACATTCCGCGGCAGCAACGGCAACAATTTGGACTTTGTCGTGGATGACAGCGGTCTGTGCGATGAGGTTGTCAATGGGACGATCCCGGTGGGGACGAAATGCGGAGGCTCGGGGGTACCGACTCCCTGAGCAGTGGCAATCGCATTTGGATCGGGCTCGACAGTCTCGAGAATCAACATCGGGGACTACCCTCGTTGCCATTCTGTAAGAGCTGAAGATGGGCCAGCATCCTCGATAGGGTTCTTGAGAACTGTTCGGTTGCTCTACTGACCGAGCGGCTCCCCGGACGACGCGTTCATTCCATCACTAATCGCAGCCCGTGGTCGTACTCGAGCCGATGGGGGCCGTCAATACTCACAGACAGAAAGGCTACGTCGCCCTCTCCATCCTGATGGCGACGAACCGTGGCCGCGGAAGTGGGTAGGGCCTCGATGGCCTCGAGCAATCGCGCACCGTAGGTGAAGGTCGAGTAGGACGGCGGGTACAAGAGATAGATGGTGTCTCGCGAACCCTCGTGAGCCCAGCCTGGACCGCTGGATCTACCCTCAGCGGCGCGCTCGCGCTGTGCAGCCCGCTTGAGCTCGTAGATCGGCTCGACCACCCGAAGCTCTGGCGCGGCAAACAGCAGCGACCAGCGGAAGCCCCAATCCAGCGCCACCAGGGTGGGACGTTGCGAGCGCTCCAACAGCGTTTGTGCAAACTGCAGCCGCGCTTCGGACCAACGCCCCTTGCCACCGGTGACATGGATCGTCTTCATGGCCTGCACGTCGACGTATAGGTTTCCGATCACGGTGGTCAGCAACAGCAGCCCCGCGAGCCCGGAAGCCATCCAGCGCGGCCCGCGGCCCTCTTTGCAGGCCGTCCAGATTCTGGCAATCGCGACCGCCACCACGAGCTGCGGTAACGGGTAAACGTTCATCAGGTGGTGAATGCGGACCGCGCGGGGAATCAGCAAGATGCCGAGCACTGTCAGAAAGGTCGTCGAGAGCAGGAACAAGGAGATCCGATCCGGCGAGCCGCGCCGCCCGGAATCGATCACCCGGGCAATCAACACGACGGTCGCCAACAAGAAGACCGCAAAGAACCAGCTGGCCGCTTCTCCACCCCCGTATAGGCGCCGGAAAGCTCCCCCGGCGAGCATGAGGCTGTGAAAGTGCGAGCCGTCCAAGGTGGTGATCAGGGTCGTCCACTTGTCCAACAAGCTCACAGCGGCGTTGCCGCGGGTCGCGTAGGCCCGCCCGGCGGCCTCGAGGGTTTCCGCGGCGAACAACAGCATGGGAGCTGCGCCGAGCGCGAAGCCGAGCGCCGCGGGTAACAGCCGCACCCGCCAGGACCTGACGGCGTCGAGTACCACCTTGGGAGCCGCGATCAGCAGCGAAATCGCCGCGGCGATGATGAATGCAGCGAAATCGACCTTGTTGTAGATGCCCAAGCCCAGACACAGCCCGCCGAGCCCGAGCCAGGCGGACCGCTGGCGCGTCCATCCGACAGTGAGAAACAGCAGCCCGCCACAACGAAACAACATCCCCAGCGCGAAGGAACCGAAGTCGTGCCGACTCACCAGCAGGAAGCTCGGGTCGGTTGCAATCACAAGGCCCGCTACCACCGCCGCCGGTAACGAAACCAACTCACGCAGCCAGAGCATCGCCAGCAGCACGCCAAGCAGTGCCCAGACCAAGGTGGTGCTTCGCAGCACCTGGGCGCTGATCCCGCAGGCACCAAAGATCGGAATCAGCAGCTGAGATTTGAGAGCCCCCATGTAAGGCTGTGTCATGAAGGGCAGCATGCGCCCGAACAGCGCAACACTGCGGGAGCCCTCGATACCATCGGGGTTGGCATCACCACGCAGGAATTGGATGGCTTCACTGGCCTGGACGACTTCGTCGTCGTAGACGCCCGGCAGCGAGAGATCTGTCGCCACCAGAAAGAGTCCGAGCAGCGCGGCCCCCAGGAACCAGGCGAGCAGCAGTAGCAAGCCTCGTCGATCGGCCGGCGGATGGCCCCCTCCTCCTTGGGCGTCACTTGCCGATGCCTCTGCCACCCTGGGTTGATCGCTCACGAGAGAGAGCATACCCCTGCACCCGGGACACAACCGGGTTCGTTATCGTCCGACTGAAAAGGGAGATCGGACATGAGTTCTGGCCGGGTGCTGTGGGGCGTGGGCACACCGCGTACGATGCGGGCGCACTGGATGCTGCACGAGACCGGGCTCGACTACGAGACGAGGCCGATCGGGTCGCGCACTGGAGAAACCCAGACCCCCGAATTTCGAGCACTCAATCCGCGCGAGAAGATTCCCGTCCTGCAAGACGGAGAGCTGGTATTGGCGGAGAGTGCGGCCATCGTCACCTACCTGGCCGAGACCTATGGAAAACGGCAGGGGCTGATCCCGCCCGCCGGCGCCGAGCGCGCCGCCTACTTCGAGTGGTGTTTCTTTGCGCTCTCGGAGCTCGATGCCCACAGCCTCTACGTGATCCGCCGTCACGGAGACCTCGCCAGCCTGTACGGCGAAGCTCCCAATGCGTTGGAGGCCGCCGGCGCGTACTTCGAGAAGCATGCCGGAGTGGCGGAGGCACAGCTCGCCGACGGCCGAGAGTTCGTACTCGGAGCCAACTTCACCGGCGCGGACATATTGCTCGGCACCTGTCTCGCCTGGGGAAGCTTTCTGGGCCTGAAGCTCGGTGAAGCCTCGCGCGCCTACGTGAAGCGAATCAGTCAACGACCCGCACAGCAGAGCGCCGCCGCCGTCAACTACCCGCCTGCGACCACCTCATAGCCGACATCCGCGCATCCGTGGCGCGACCCAGGCGCCGGTTCTCAAGCGCCCGGGGGCCGATAGCGGAGCATCACCCGGCTGCCATCCTTCATGCCGTTGCGAAAGCGCGGGCCGTAATTCTCCCAATCGTCGGGATACTTGGCACCGAATGCGTTCAGGGCGCGCTCTACTTCCGGGGCGTCCTTCGAGACGAGAGCCACCTTCGCGACGAAGCTGGGCCCACTCTTGAACTGATCGGACTTCTTCCAAGGGCCGAAATCGCCCACCCAGATTCGGGCACTCTCGAGACCGCGGGTGACCGCAACCGCCCGCCAGCGATCCTCCGTCGTCACGACCAGCAGATCGGTGCCATCGGCGACGAACCAGACCTCTCCATGACAGGCGCTCTCGCTGCCGTCACCGCGCAGGGGTGAGACATAGATCAGCGGGCTCTCGGCAATCCCCTTTCGCGCGGCTTGCGAGAGCGCAGCCTCCTCGGAGCGGGCCCAGCGGGGCAGAAGCAACGCTCCAGAGGCTGCTACGGCGCCCTCCAGAAAGGTTCTTCGGGACAGATGCGGGGTGCAGGGATCGGTCATCGGAGGGCCTCCATGAATTCGAGTCAGCGCGAGCTTACCGCCATCAACTGGTTGGCGGCCACCGAGTCGCCAGTCGGTCAACGCGACTAGGATCGCCTACCGTCTGGCCGTTTCAGGATCCCAGCGGCGGAGGGCAGCAACCCGTGTCGATCGAGCCTTGCCGAGGATGAGCGCTTCGGAGCAGACCGGCAAGCCGCGGGCTGCGGCGAGCCTGGTCGTCACCCACGCTCGGGGAGCAAGCAGCCGGGTGCTGTTGGGACGGCGGCCGCCGCGCGATCGCTTCCTTCCGGATCACTACGTCTTCCCTGGCGGGCGGGTCGATCCGTCCGATGCCCGCACAACGGCCGCGAGTGAGCTCCGAGCCGATGTCGCCGCGCGGCTGGCCCCGCCGCTTTCGAACCGGGGCGCGAGAGCGCTCGCGGTGGCCTGTATGCGGGAGACCTACGAAGAAACCGGCCTCGCGATTGGCGTCGTCGACACAAGAGGCTTCGCCCCGGCACTCGACCGCCTCGAGTACCTCGCCCGCGCGATCACTCCAGCCGGCAGCCCGATCCGCTACCACGCACGCTTCTTCCACGCTGAGGTCGACTCGATCCACGGCGAACTCGCGAGCAACGGAGAGCTGCTCGACCTGGCCTGGCTCAGCTTCGACGCTGCACTCGAGCTGCCGATGCTCGACATCACTCGCTTCCTGTTGCGGGTCGCGGCGCGACGTCTGGGACATCCGGCCGGACGGGACGTCGAGGCTGAAGCGACGCAGCGCGCACCCTTTGTTCACTACCGTCGCGGCGCACTGCAGATCCGCTACGAGTGAACCATTCGCCTCAGCTCGGAGTGTCGGACGTACCGTAGTAGGATAGGACCCGTCCTATCCCCGGCTTCCCCCCGCATTTACGCTCACTTTACAGCGTCGTTCCCCAGGCCTGTCTACGGTCTCTGCTGCACACAACGCATCGGAGGAACACGCTATGTCCCAACGCATCCCGAAGCTCGCAACACTCTTCGCACTCGCCCTGCTGACAGCCTGGGTCGCCGTCGCCGCGCGGCCCGAGCGGCCGACCGGCACAATCGGAGGCACCATCGACAAGATCCCGGCGCACACCTCGACGCCACTCGATCGACCGCGCATCGAAGTGGCGTTCGTGCTCGACACGACCGGCTCGATGTCTGGATTGATCGAAGGAGCGAAACAGAAGATTTGGTCGATCGCCAATCAGATGGCCAGCGGACAGCCCGCGCCGGAGATCCGCATCGGCCTGATCGGCTATCGAGACCGAGGCGACGCCTACGTGACCCGGGTCTTCGAGCTGACAGACGACCTCGACGAAATCTACGGTCAGCTCCAGCAATTTCGCGCAGAGGGAGGTGGTGACACCCCCGAGTCGGTCAATCAGGCGCTGCACGAGGCGGTATCCGGCTTGAGCTGGACGCCCGGCACAGACACCTACAAGGTGATCTTCCTGGTGGGTGATGCTCCACCGCACATGGATTACGCCAACGACGTGAGCTTTAGCACCAGCGTGGCGAGGGCTCGGCAGCAGCACATCGTCGTCAACACCGTTCAGTGCGGATCGCTGGGCTCCACCACTCCCTTCTGGCAGCAGATTGCGAGCAGCGGTAGCGGACAGTACGTCTCCATCGCTCAAGACGGGGCGATGGTGGCCATGGAGACGCCGATGGACGCCCCGCTGGCGGCCCTCAGCCTCGAGCTGGCAGACACCGTCGTCGCCTACGGCGACGCAACCGAGCGAGAGCAGCTCCGCGACAAATTCAGACGCTCCGCCGAGGCTCCCGCGAGCGTAAGCGCCTCGCGGCTGAGCTTTCTATCCAAGGCCGGGGGTCGCGCCAACTCGGGACGCAGCGATCTGATCGATGCCGTCGGCTCGGGCGAAGCGAATCTCGCCGAGGTGCCGGATGAGGCACTTCCGGAGGAGCTGCGCGAGCTCGATCTCGACAGCCGGGAAAGTTACGTCGAGGAGAAACTCGCGAAGCGAAAGGAAGTTCAGCGAAAGATCGACGAACTCGGCCGCTCTCGCGACGCCTACGTCAAGAAGGAGAACGCCAAGCTGCGTGCAGAGGGCAAGGGCGATGGCTTCGACCATCAGGTGCTCGAAGCGATCCGCACCCAGGCAGCTGCAGCCGGTATCTCCTACAACGACTAGTCGGCAGGGTGAGAGGGCGCCCGGCCCGGCATCGAGCAGGCCGGACCGGGCGCCATGGGACTAGGGCGAAGGTTGGGGGGCCTTCGCCGCCCCGGTTCCATCACCGCCTGTCCCAGCCCCCGCTTCGGGAGGCTCGGACTGCGCGCGGGGTGCCAGCTCGGTTTCGAAGAACGCCAGCAGTGCTTCGTAGAACTGGATGCGGTTGGCCTCCAGCAGGAAGCCGTGAATCTCGTTTTCGAACTCCAGGTACTCGACGCGCTTCTTGTGCTTACGCAACGCACTGGCCATGTTCCGCGAGTGTCTCACGTTGACGCGCTGATCGTCGGCACCGTGCCCTAGCAACACAGGGGCGCGGATTTCACCCGCCCGGCGAACCGGTGAGTATTCTCGCAAGCGTTTGCGATCCCCCCAACCGCCACCGATCATCGACTTGTGCCAATCGACCCCCCAGTCGAACCTCTTGTCGTCGTTGATGAGTGTCTCGATGTCCATCACACCCGCGTAGCTCGCGCCAGCGCGATAGAGCCCGGGCGTCCGGATCAGCCCGATCATCGCGGCGTAGCCACCGTAGCTGCCGCCATAGATGCCGATGCGGTCCGGATCGGCAACGCCCTGATCGATCAGCCACTGGACCCCATCGGTGATGTCGTCCTGAATCGCCTGGCCCCACTCCCGGTATCCCCGCTGTTCGAACGCGGCCCCGTAACCGGTCGAACCCCGGAAGTTCATCTGAAAGACCGCGAAGCCTCGATTCGCGAAGGCCTGAACCTCGGGGTCGTAACGCTTCCAGTCGCGCGCCCAGGGTCCACCGTGTGGCAGCACGATCACTGGCAGCCCGCTCGGCTCGAAGCCGATTGGCAGGGTGAGATACGCGGGAATCTCCAGCCCGTCGCGCGCCGCGTAGCTCAATCGTCGAATCGGAGCGAGGTGCTCGGCGGGAACGTCCGGACGCTCTTCGAGAAGGAAATTCACTGCCCGTTTCGCGCGATCGTAGGCGTAATACACAGGTGGCTGAGTTGGGCTGCTGGCGCTCACGAGCACCAACGAACCGTCCTGCGTCGCACTCACGATTTCGTTGTAGGTCTCGCGTCCGAGATCGCTGCGCAGTGCGTTATTGATCGCCGCGTGCTCGCGGCGCGCTTTCTCGTCGATCCAGACGCTCTCGGGCTCATCGACGATGTACCAAGCCCCGACCACCTTCTTGCGCACCTCGCTGTAGTGCACCGCCGCGACGTCGACCTCTGGATGGGAGAAGACCGCGTCCAACAGCTTCTTTTCTCGAATGTCGAACTCGAAGATCGCGCTTCGCCCCTGATGGTCGCTCAGCAGATAGAGCTTCGACGGATCCTCGTGGAAAGCGGCAAATCCGAAGTTGCCCTCGAACACGTCGTCCGTCCGATACACCTCGACGAGTCGGTCGTCGTCCGACACGCGAGCGTAGAGCCAATGGCGTGTTCCATCCCAACCTTCGCCGGCCCGGATCGCGCCTCCGGGATCGGCCGGGTCGGCGTGCCACTGATCGATCTTGTCGAGCGCGCTCTGACGAGAGCGGATGGTACCCGTGCGAACGTTCATGATCTTGACGCCCGGCGAACTCTTGTAGGGATCGCGATACGAAATCAGGATGTGGTTCGGATCGCCGGTCAGATCACTGACGATCTCGTCCTGGTACTGGACCTCCCAGCCGCCCTGCCCGCGCTTGGGCCAGCTTCGCCCCAGCCATTTGAGCGTACCGCCCGTTCGATCGACCCCGAACATCCGCGTCACGCGGCCGCGAACTCCCACGGAACGCTTGTTGCGCGCGGTACCACTGAGCAGCAGCCGGTCCGCATTCGCCCACTGGAGCCAGTTCAGCCGCGTATCGGGATCCATGAGATTTGCGACAGGTGTCAGCTCCGAACCAGCCGCCGGGCGAACGAAGACGATCTGGTCGTCTCCCTGGGAGTACAGCACCGCGACGTACTTTCCATCGGGCGAGAGGCGCGGGCTGTCGAGAGTCGGGTTCGAGAAGAACGCCGCCACAGGAATGGGCGGTGCAGTCCCAGCCTCGACGGAGCCCGCCAGGATCGCGAGAACCAGAACCGCGAGCTGGACCGATCGGGTCACGAGATGCCCCTGACGCCCGTAGATCTTGAGCCCGAAACCAGATCGCGATCGGGCTGGTACATGCTATAGGCGTACCGTACCCCGGGCCTGGATCCAATCAAAGATCCCCGAACGACAACCATGGGCCGGCTGCCGCGGCACACGGCTCGCGACCAGCACAGCCCCCGAGCAACCAGGCCGCGACGGTCCCCTCGGATCAACGCCCGCCTGTTTCGGCGCCTCCATTCGCCCATCGGGTGAACGTTCACGCTCGCGTGACCGATGTTTTGCGCCGGCTCGTGTTCGCGAACTAGCCGGCGGCTTGCAGCCAGTTGTGGCCAGCCCAGAGGGCTTTCGAGCCCGCGACGGCGTGGAGCGGCACGCAGCGCCTGGCACGCGACTTGCTCAGTCGGGCGCGGGGGATGTGGGGCAGAGGTGGAGGTAAACGTGAAGGTGGACAAGGTTCGAACGATCGTCTGGATTGGTGGTGAACGTGCAGCCGCGGAGCTGGCGGCGTCCAGCCCGTCAATAGACATCGTCTGGGAGTGCGACACGGACCACGCCCTCGGTCTGCCGTTGGACGGGTTCGATGCGATGATCCTGGCTTGCGACGGCCCAGATCAGGCACTCGAAGAATTGACGAAGCTTGCGGGAGAACGCCCGCTTCCACCCATCCTGGTGCAGCTCGAATCCGCTGCCGGTGCGCCGTTCGACGAGATCCTCTCCCGCGGGGCGGCGGACGTTCTAGCGCGTGACACGCACACGGGCACTTCCGCATCGGGCGAATTGCTCGACCGAATCTCCGCGTTGAAGCGGTCCGCCCCCAAGGGTAAGTACGGCCGGTCGCCGGCGGCCAACATCGTGGGAAACAGCCCGCAGATGGCTGAAGTGTTCGCCCTCGTCGGGCACGCGAGCCGTGCGCCTGTGACGGTGCTGCTCACCGGGGAGACTGGCACCGGCAAGGAGTTGCTGGCTCAGGCCATTCACGCCAAGAGTACCCGACGAAGGGGTCCGTTCGTTGCCGTCAACTGCGCTGCATTCCCGGAGACATTGCTCGAGAGCGAACTGTTTGGGCACCGGCGCGGCGCCTTCACCGGGGCGGACCGCGACAAGTCGGGCCTGTTCGAAGCCGCCACCGGTGGTAGCTTGTTTCTCGATGAGGTTGGCGAGACGTCCATCCCCTTCCAGGCGAAGCTCCTGCGTGTACTCCAGGAACGCGAGGTTCGCCCGATCGGTGGCTCGCGTTCGCAGCGCGTCGACGCCCGCGTCATCACGGCAACCAACCGAGATCTGCGGCGCGAAGCGGCCGACGGTTCCTTTCGACTGGATCTCTACTACCGCCTCGCGGTATTTCCGATCCACGTCCCACCGCTGCGCGAGCGACCGCTCGACATCCTGCCACTCGCTGAGCACTTCCTCTCGCTGCACGCGGCCCACGATGGCAAGCCTACGGCCGAGCTGTCGACCGAAGCGGCGCACCTGCTCCAGACCTACAGCTGGCCCGGCAACGTTCGAGAGCTCGAGAACGAGATCCAACGCGCCATCGCCGTTGCCGAGCCCGGCGGGCCACTGACCCCGGCAGAGTTCTCCGAACGGTTGTCGGGAGTTCTCGAGCCGATCCGGACGGTGGTTCAGCCCGGCGAAACGCTGCGCGAAACACTCGGACGGATCGAGGCCTGGCTGATCCGCCGAGCCCTCGACGCCAACCAAGGCAAACGCGCAACGACGGCACGCCGCCTGGGAATCACACGCGAGGGGCTCTACAAGAAGATGCAGCGATTGAACATCGAATGAGGCCGCTGTTGGAAGATCGGGAAACCCGCCGACTACTCGTTCGAGGACTCCCTGCCTACATCGCATCGCACCCAGTCGATATCACCGCCTTCGCTGGAATCACCC
>CAXMOC010000057.1:0-6709 GCA_964194865.1 uncultured Opitutales bacterium
CCCGGGCTGGATCCTCCCTTTCGTCGAGCGCTGGGATTGGCTGGTTCGCGACGCCATGGGCCCGCTCGGCTGGCCGCGGCATCCTTTCACCCTCGCGCGTTTTGGTCTGCGCGCGATACGGCCCGCAGCGAGCTTGGCCCGTGCTGCCTTTCGCGGCGAGAGAGCGCGAGCGCTGCTGGCCGGCTTGGCGGGCCACTCGGTACTGCCACTCGAACAGCCGGTATCCGCCGCCATCGGGCTGATGCTCGGTGTGGCGGGGCACGTGGGGGGCTGGCCGATGCCGCGCGGCGGTGCCCAGTCGATCAGCGACGCGCTCGCCTCGTATCTGACCTCCTTGGGTGGCGTCATCGAGACGGGCGTACGCGTGTCGTCGTTGCGCGAACTCCCCACTACCGGCCCCGTGCTCTTTGACGTAGGCCCACCCGAGCTCTCGCGAATTGCCGGGGACGACCTGCCTTCCGGCTACCGAAGGCGGCTGGAGCGCTATCGCTACGGCTTCGGGGTCTTCAAGCTCGATTGGGCACTCTCCGGACCCATTCCGTGGCGGGCAGCCGCATGCCGCGACGCCGGAACCGTCCACCTAGGCGGAACGCTCGAGGAGATCGCCGAGAGCGAGCGCGCCTGCGCGCAGGGCCAGCATGCGGAACGTCCCTACGTATTGGTGTGTCAACAGAGTCTCTTCGACTCCAGCCGGGCACCGTCGGGACAACACACAGGGTGGGCGTACTGTCACGTACCGAACGGCTCGACAAGGGACATGACCGAGGCGATCGAGCTGCAAATGGAGCGCTTCGCACCTGGATTTCGAGATCTGGTGTTGGAGCGCCATCGGATCAACAGCCGTTGGCTCGAAGGCTACAACCCCAACTGCGTCGGGGGCGACGTGATCGGAGGCGCCGCAGATCTCCGTCAGCTCTTCTTTCGTCCGCTACCCCGCGCGGTGCCCTATCGAACCCCAAACCGGCGGATCCTGCTCTGCTCGGCGTCGACTCCCCCGGGCGGCGGCGTGCACGGATTGTGCGGCTACTACGCGGCACGAGCCGCCGGCTAACCCAGCAGCTCGCCCCCGAGGAGCGGCCGACCTGGCCCTTGGTGTATTTTCCCCGGACAGCCGCAAGCCCCTCCGATATCTCGCGGGGCGCTGGTCGGCTGCGAGGAGATCCGTCGATGGCCCAGCTGGTGTACACCGAAGAGGAGCTGATGCAGTCTCACGCCTACGCGCGGCCCCAGGTCGAGGCCGGGATGCGACTGCACGGGGGCTTCGACTCGGATGATCGCTACATCCCACCGCGACTGCTCCACCGGGGTCCCGCAATCGAGGCCTGGACCGAAGCGCTGCGCTCCCGGGGCGGCGAGCTGCTCGCAGCAGACTCCTCCCTCTTGGCGGGTATCCGTTACCCGAGTACGGCCCAGCTGAAGTTCCTGCTTCGCGAGGGCCTAGGGCAGTCGTTCTGGAACACCTTGACCATCACGGGAAAGATCGAAGCCCGCGGGCAGATCCTCGCCGACATGACGTTTCCCGAAATCGGGTCCGCGGTCGTGGAAGACGTGAGCCAGATGGCGGTCGGCCACCTCAACAAGGGGCTACTCAAAGCCCATGGCATCGACGAAGGCGGCGAGCCGGGCAAGGGCGTCGGTGGCCATGACACCATGTGGTTTGCCCTGCGCGATCTGGCGTACGGCGAGACGGACTTCCCAGAGCCCGAAGTTCCCGGCAACATCGGGCGTCCGGATACCGCGGAACTCGCGTTCCCGGGAATTGCGGCGGGAATCGAGCGCTACATCTATTTCCTGCTGAACCTGCTGCTGATCGAGTTTCGCGCCGAGCGAGGCTTCTCGATGACCCAGGATCTCTTGCGGGACCCGGAGCTATTCACAGACCGACGCGCGGAAGCCGAGCAGGCAGCTGAAATCGTCGGGAGGATTCGCACCGACGAGGAAGTTCACGTTTCCTCGCTGCGCCTCTACCTGGGTGAACTTCGGACGCTCGACTTCCGAACCGACGATGGGGGCCACATCCACGGCGACGAGATCGTCGACTCGCTGTGGACGGGAATCGTCCATTGGGCGACGATCGAGCAGCCGAAGCTGCAGGCCGAGCAGCAGCGTGCTCTCTACGTGAAGCGGATCTCGGATCACCCCGACGCGGAGCGATTGCTTCGGGAGTTTCACACCCTCGAAGAGCGGGCTTGAATGGCATCGGAGGAGGGGTCGTCGCTTCCGGCCTTCCGATTTCGCTGCCAAAGATCCGGAAACTGCTGCGCACGGCCGGAGGGGGTCGTCCGGGTCACGCCCAACGACGTCCAGCGGATTGCCGACTATCTGCACCTGGAAGAAGTGGCGCTGCGCTCGCGTTTCATCGCCGTGACGGGCGACCGTCTGGTCGATGGCCCCGGGGGCCGCTGCCCGTTCCTGGCGGACGGTCGTCAGACAGCTTGCGAGATCTACCCCGTGAGGCCCCAGAAATGTCGAACCTGGCCATTCTGGGAGGAGTTGCGAGACCCAGCTGCACTACACCGGGCAGCCCGCAGCTGCCCCGGCATCCAGCTCGGTCTTCATCCGGATTCGGATCCAGCCGATCAGTAGGGAGTGCTGCGTCTATTCCTGACCTTGCTGGCTTCGGCCTGCCTGTCGGGCTGCTTCGTGCTCGAAGAGCTCGAGAAGGGCGACGCCATCATTGAACAGCACTCGGTCGGTCTCCGTCAGCAGCGCAATGACGCCGCCGAGGCCGAGGCCGAGGCGCTCGCCGCGAAGCCACCCCCTGGGCTGGTGCCCAAAAAGCCCGGCGTTGGAGACAAGCTCCAAGCGCTCTGGCGCGACGCGCTCGAGGAAGCGCGTCCAACACCGGACCCGAGCGACGTCGTCGTCCAATGCGAAGTAGCCGGCAGCGTTCTCTTTTCGCGCAAATCCGACTGCCAGCTGCGAGGCGGCCGCATCACCCTGCTCCAAGCGAAGCCCGAGCCCGGAGCCTAGTCCAGCGCCGGGCCGCCGGGCGCGAAACGGGTAGAATCGTGCCCGACTCCGAGCGGGGACCCCCCATGGACGTGTACGAGAAGTCACTCGAGCGGCACCGCGAGACTCGGGGCAAGATCGAAATTCGCTCGCGCATGCGACTCGAGACCCAGGAAGATCTCAGCATCGCCTACACGCCTGGCGTCGCGCGGCCGTGCGAGGTAATCCGCGAAGACGAGGGAGAAGCCTGGAACCTCACCTGGCGCGGGCGTACGGTCGCCGTGGTCTCGGACGGATCGGCGGTCCTGGGCCTGGGGGATATTGGACCGGCGGCATCTCTGCCGGTGATGGAAGGCAAGGCCGCTCTGTTCCACGAGTTCGCGGGAGTAGACGCCGTGCCCGTCGTGCTCGACGCGCGAGAGCCCGACGAAATCGTCGCGATCGTCCGAGCCATCGCCCCCACCTTCGGCGGCATCAACCTCGAGGACATCTCCGCTCCGCGCTGCTTCGAGATCGAGGCTCGTCTCCAGGACATCGGCATTCCCGTTCTCCACGACGACCAGCACGGCACGGCGATCGTGTTGTTGGCCGCCATGATCAACGCCAGCCGCGTGGTCGGGCGATCACTGTCCGAGCTGTCGGTGGTCATCAACGGCGCGGGGGCGGCCGGCCGGGCGATCGCCTACCTGCTCTCGTGCAAAGACGAAGAGGCCGACCGCTGCGTTCCGGTGGGCCGCATCCGGGTTTGCGATTCCAAAGGGATCCTCTGGCCGGAGAGGCCGGGCAACGACCCCAGCAAGGAAGAGATCGCCCAGACCACCAACCCAGAAGGCGATCGCGGCAGCCTCGCCGATGCTCTCGTCGGCACCGACGTCTTCATCGGCGTGAGCCGCGGAGACCTGCTCAAGGCGGACGACGTCCGAACGATGGCACCGAATTCGATCGTTCTGGCCATGGCCAACCCCACGCCCGAGATCATGCCAGATGAGGCGAAGCGCGGAGGCGCGGCCATCGTCGGAACCGGCCGCAGCGACTTTCCAAATCAGGTCAACAATGTGCTGGCGTTTCCGGGCTTGTTTCGCGGGGCCCTGGAAGCGCGCGCGACCCGGTTCACTGCCTCGATGAAGCTGGCGGCCGTCGACGCGATCGTCTCATGTGTGGACGAGCCGACTCCGGGGCGAATTCTTCCGACGCCCTTCGATCGTTCGGTTTCGGTGCGCGTAGCCGCGGCCGTCGCGGAGGCGGCCCGACGCGCGGGCGTGTGTCACTGACCCTGTTGCACCACCGATCCCGACCCGAACTGCCCGCTTTGCTCGAGCTCCGGCGTGCAGTCCGTAGCCACGCAGACGTCCTCTTGGCCATCGAGAGGCTCGCCCGGACCCATCGATACCGTGCCGCTGGCTGAGACGGGCGAAGGGAGCTGTCCACTCAGGTTGCGCTCGATGTCCATCGCCGTGAGACGCTCGGTAATCAGGTTGCCGTGCTCGTAAGCGTGCTGGCTCCGAGCTGCCGAGTGAAAGTCCACCAGGCAGCCACCGAGCTCTGAGACCTGCTCTTTGTTCAGACGCTTCGGCTGGGCAGGCGGTGCCTCGCCAGGCGTGACCGTGACCTGTTCGGAGGCCTCGACGACGGTCGTTCCGCGAACATCCGGGTCTCCGCTGCGAACCGCCACCTTGCTTTCCGCGGACGAAATGGTTGTCGCTCCGCTCACCGGATCGATCGAGACGTGGACGATGGTGCCCAGCAGCGTCGCGATGGCGGCGGACGTGTGGATCTCGATCCGCTCCTCGAAGTTGCGCGGCTCGACCACGATCCGGATCTCGCCTTGGTCCAGCGCGACGATTCTGCGGTCGCCGTCCTTCTTGAGCATCAGAGAGGTTTGTCCACACAGCTCGACCACGGCGTCCTGATCCACGAGGATCGAGCACGCTCCATCTTCACCGAGCTTCAGATGCTGACCTTCCGCCACGGAACCATCGAGGGCGTCGCCGAGCGAAGCGGTAATTTCTCCCGCAGCGTGTTGCGCAGAGGCCACCGGCGCTCCCAGCAGCAGCGCGAAGACCGCTGCAGCCAGACCCCAAGATCCAGTCGATCCGCCTTCCATTCCGCGCATGTTTCCTCCCCGATTGCAGACGCCCGATGGCCCCATGGCGATGCCGCGCCAGCCGAGACGCCCCCAGACGAGATCGGGCAATGCGAGGCGGCCCTTTAGCCAAAGCTCGGGGGAGTGAACTGGGAGGAGTTGCGAACGGCTATAGAGCCTTCTCGTGGCGCAAGAGCCAGCGCTTGCGCTCGACTCCCCCCGCGTAGCCCGTCAGCGACCCGTCGGAGCCGATCACGCGGTGGCAAGGAATCGCGAGTGCGATCAGGTTGGCGGCATTTGCCGCGCCCACGGCCCGGGCCGCCGAAGCCCGATCCAGGCTTGCGGCGATCTCCCCGTAGCTCGTCGTCTCTCCAACGGGCACCGAGCGGAGCGCACGCCAGACCTCCCGCTGAAACGGGGTGCCGCCCGTCTTCACAGGAACATCCTCCAGCGCATCGAGGGTGCCGGAGAAATACGCGCGGACCCGCGCGCTGAAGCCAGCCGGGTCCGACACCGTCTGCAGCTCGACAGCGCCAAAACGTGAGGCGATCAGGTGGTCCATGCGGGCTGAGCAATTCACGAAGTCCAGCGCGACCAACGCTTTCGAGCTGGCGACGACCGCAACCTCTCCAATCGGGGTTTCGACTCGATCAATTTGCAGCTGCACGGAAATTCTCCTCCTGACTGGCCCGGCCGCCGCGACGGCCCCCAAGGCGCGGATTGACTACACGCCCGTTATAGCGAGCCGCGGCCCGAGACGATGGCGGAGTTCGGACCTCGTCCTTGGGCCCCCGAGATCCCCCTCGGTGGCCCATCGCCCGGGCTGGCAATTGTGCGAATATGCGTGCAGGAGAGGGCTCGGGGGCTGAGGAGACAAATTGACGAGCCAGGCTGTAGCGAGCGGTGCGTTGAGAGTGCAGCGCATCGGGGCAGTACTCGCGGGCAGCCTGGTCACGCTGCTCATGATGGACGCAACTACCTCCAGCGCTGGGTCGGATTCCAGCGAGCGCGAGCGTCGCCAGCGGATGGTCGAGCAGCAGATCGAGGGACGCGGAATTGCCGATCCTCGGGTGCTCGAAGCGATGCGCTCGGTCCCTCGCCACCTCTTCGTCCCCGAACAGCTGGCAGACCGCGCGTACGACGACAGCCCGCTTCCGATCGGAAACCGCCAGACCATCTCCCAGCCCTATATCGTGGCGATCATGTCGGAACTGCTCCAGACGAGCGCCGATGACACCGTGTTGGAGATCGGTACCGGTTCTGGATATCAAGCGGCAGTGCTGTCGCGCCTGGTGCGCAACGTCTACTCGATTGAAATCGTCGAGGAGCTGGCCGACCGCGCACGCAAAACCCTCGCCCAACACGATTACGACAATGTCGTGGTCGTTACGGGAGACGGCTACCGGGGACTTCCGGAGCACGCGCCCTTCGACGGCATCATCGTTACCGCAGCCCCCGCGACGATCCCCCAGCCGCTCATCGACCAGCTGGCCGTTGGGGCACGCCTCGTCATTCCCGTGGGCGAGGGGGACCAGCAGCTGATGGTGCTGGAGCGCGACGCCAGCGGCGTCGAATCCCGAAAAGTCATTCCGGTTCGCTTCGTCCCGATGACCGGCGAGGCTCGCAAGCCCGGTGGGCACGCCAACTGAGATTTCACTGAAGCTCGCTCTTCGT
>CAXMOC010000058.1:0-1863 GCA_964194865.1 uncultured Opitutales bacterium
GCCACGGATGGACGGCCTGGAGGTGCTCGCCGAGTTGCGCCGGCTCAAGCCGGACCTGCCCGTCGTGATGATCTCGGGCCACGGCACCATCGCCACCGCCATCGAGGCGACCAAGCTCGGCGCGTTCGACTTCATGGAGAAGCCGCTCGAGCGGGAGCGGGTGTTGCTCGTGCTGCGCAACGCGCTCCGAGAGCGCCGGTTGCGAGCGGAAAACCGCGACCTGAGGTTGGCCTTCGAAGAGAAGCATCGAATCGTGGGAGATTCTCCCGCGCTGGGCCGGCTGCAGGCGGAGATCGCGCGCTGCGCGCCCACCAAGGCCTCGGTGTTGATTACCGGCGAGTCGGGGACCGGCAAGGAACTGGTCGCCCGCGCGATCCACAGCAACTCGGAGAGAGCCACAGGCCCATTCGTCAAGGTCAACTGTGCCGCGATTCCGGAAGAGCTGATCGAGTCCGAGCTGTTCGGGCACGTGAAGGGATCGTTCACCGGTGCTGTGAAGGATCAGATGGGCAAGTTCGTTCGCGCCGACGGCGGGACGATCTTCCTGGACGAAATCGGTGACATGAGCGTGAAAACGCAGGCCAAGGTGTTGCGCGCTCTGCAAGACGGCGAGGTGGAGCCCGTGGGCGCGGCCAAGACGCTCACTGTCGACGCACGGGTCATCGCGGCGACCAACAAATCCCTGACCGCAGGGATCGCGGAGGGCAGCTTTCGCGAGGACCTGTACTTCCGTCTCAACGTCGTGCCGATGGAGGTCCCGCCGCTTCGCGAGCGCCCCGAAGATATCGAACCCCTGATTCTCCACTTTGCCGAGACCTTTTGCCGGGAAAACAACTACAAGACGCGGGTCTTCTCACCAGAGACCGTCGAGGCGCTGAGTCAGGCGGCTTGGCGGGGCAACGTCCGCGAGCTGCGCAACGCCGTGGAGCGGCTGTTGATCATGACTCCCGGGGACACGATCGAGACCAAGGATCTTCCCGCGGGCCTGGGCATGGCACTCGGGGCCGTGAACGCCGAGGCTCCGAAAGGTGCCTTGGTTCTTCCCGCCGGGGGACTGACCTTGCAGGGCTTCAAAGATCAGGCGGAGCGCTCGTACCTCGTGGCCAGGCTCCGCGAGCACGGCTGGAACGTGGCCGCGACCGCCAAGGCGATCGAAACTCCGCGCTCGAACCTCTACAAGAAGCTCGACACGTACGGGATCAATCGCGAGCAGGACCCATGAATCCGGATCGCGACGTCGTCGTCGTGGGCGGGGTGCGGACGCCGTTCGTCAAGGCCTATACCGCGCTCGCCGGGGTGCATCCCGTCGAGCTCGGGCGTCTCGTTGTCCGCGAAGCCATCGAACGCGCCGACATCGATCCGCAGGAGCTCGACGAGGTGATCGTCGGCAACGTTGCCGGACCCGCCGACTCCGCCAACATCGCTCGCGTCATCTCGTTGATGGCCAAGATCCCGCAGCACGTACCCGCCTTTACCGTCAATCGCAACTGTGCCTCGGGCCTGGAAAGCATCGTGGAAGCGGCCTACCGCATCCGTTCCGGCGACGCCGAGCTGATCGTCGCGGCCGCAGTCGAGTCGATGTCGAGCATTCCGTTGCTGTTCAGCGACGAGGCTCAGCGGATCTGGATGCGCATCGCCCGCAGCCGGGGATCGCTCGGAAAACTGGCGGCCCTCGCCGGCTTTCGTCCGCGCCATTTCAAGCCGGTGGTGGGTTTGGAGCTAGGCCTGACCGATCCTGTCAGCGGTCTGAACATGGGCGAGACCGCGGAAGTGCTGGCTCGGGAATTCAAGATCACGCGTGAGGCGCAGGATCAGTTCGCCTTAGAGAGCCATCAGCGAGCCAGCGCTGCCTGGTCGGAGGGG
>CAXMOC010000059.1:0-3634 GCA_964194865.1 uncultured Opitutales bacterium
TGATCGTGGCGGCGGGGCAGGATGCCAATCAGTTCGACCCGAACGGCCGCCAGTGCGTCACGATGGTGGGTTTCTGCGGGCTGGGTCGCCGCGCGCGCGACCTGGCAGAAGCGCTCTGCGGCGGCCGCCTCGCCCTCGTTCAAGAGGGTGGCTACGCGCTGAGCTATGCGCCCTACTGTTTGCACGCGACGCTAGAGGGCGTACTGGGTCGCGACTCCAGCCTGGCGGACCCTATCGCCTATTTGCCCGATGAAACCCGGCAGAGCGAGAGCATCGTGACTGAGATCGAGCGGCGCTGGCGGAAGGCTCGCGGCGAGGGCGTTCCGTAGGCTCTCGAGAAGGCGAGCCCGACTCTCTTGAGACTCGCTTCCAGGAAGGCGGGGGTGCGATTCCCACGTATTGACGGTCGCAAGCTTCACACTGCAGGTGTAGCCTTGTGCGCGATTCCGCGGGGAACGCATGGAGCGCAAGCTCGCCGCCATTCTGTTCACCGATATCGTCGGCTACACGGTCTTGATGGGCCGCGACGAGGTCGCGGGGCGGCGCGTTCGCGCCCGCCACGAAGCCCTGGTCCGGCCGCTCGTCGCCCGCTACCACGGCCGCTGGGTGGAAGAGAAGGGCGATGAATCGCTCTCCATCTTCCCCAGCGCACTGGACGCGGTGAACTGCGCGCTGGCGATTCAGGCCCAGCTCGAGCGAGATGACGAGTTGAGCGTTCGGATCGGGGTCCATCTAGGAGACGTCACGCTCGAAGCGGGGCGCGTCTACGGCGACGGGGTCAACGTGGCGTCGCGGATTCGGGCGTTGGCGCAGCCCGGAGGAATCGCCGTATCGGGGCCTGTTGGCGACTCGATCAAGAATCAGGCCAACGTCGAATCGGCTTCTTTGGGAGAACAGACACTCAAGCATGTCGCGGAGCCGATCCTGGTCTACTCCCTGACTGGTACCGCGGCGCCGCCCGCCGACGCCGCCGCGGGCAGCCGCTCGTCCTGGCGCAGGCCCGGGGTTGCAGCGGCGATCCTGGTGGGCGCGGCCGTCACGGCAGCGATCATTTGGTGGCCCGCCGCCGATACCGCGGTGGAAACCACATCGATTCGATCGCTCGCAGTGCTGCCACTCGATGATCCCTCGAACGAGCCGGAGCAGAAGTACTTCACATTCGGAATGACGGAAGCCTTGATCGCGGAGCTGGGCAAGTTGGACGGACTGCGCGTCATCTCGCGAACCTCCGTTACCCCCTACGAGGAAACCTCGCTTCCGCTCGGACAGATCGCCGCAGAGCTGGGCGTGGAGGCCGTGATCGAGGGCTCGGTCATGCGGGTGGGCGAGCAGGTGCGCATCACGGTTCAGCTGATCGACGCGCGCAGCGACGCCCACCTCTGGGCCGAGAGCTACGAACGAGATCTCAGCGACGTACTCGCACTTCAAGAAGAGGTCGCGCGGGCAATCGCTGAGCAGATCCAGTTCGAGGTCAGCCCGCTCGCCCGCAGCAGCGCGAGCACCCGAAAGCTCAACCCCGAGGCGCACATAGCCTACCTCAAGGGTTACTACTTCCAGATGAAACGAACGCGATCGGACACCCTGAAAGCAATCTCGTACTTCCAGGAGGCGATCCGACTCGACCCCGAAAATCCTCTGGGTTATTCGGGGATGGCCGACGAATACAGCTGCGCACCCACCCACTCCTGGAGCATCCCAACGTCCGAGCAGTGGCCGTCGGTTCCGCGCGAGATGATCGGGAGAGCTCGCGAGAATTCGCTCAAAGCGGTAGCGCTGGACCCCCGATCCGGGGCAGCCCGCAACTCGATCGCGCTGGTTCGGACGTTCGGCGACTGGGACTGGCCGGGTGCGGAAGCGGAATTTCACAAGGCGCTCGAGCTCACCCCGGGCCGCGCGTGGGCGCATACCACCTACGCACACCTGCTCTCCATGCTGCATCGCTTCGACGAGGCGCTGCCCCATCTGGAGAAGGCGCGCTCCCTCGATCCACTCCGGGTCGAGGTCATCATGGATCTGGCCGCGCTTCACACCTGGAGGGGTGAGCTCGAGAAGGCCTACGACTGGTGGCAGGAAGCGCGCGAGATCGACCCGGGCTACCCGGGCCTCCACCAATCTGTCATCACTGGCTTCTGCGGCACAGACGTGCACGAGGAAGCGATCGCCGCGCTCAAAGGCGCCACCACAAAGTACCCGAATGATCCTCCGGTCATGGGAGAGCTCGCCTTCTGCCACGCGGTATCCGGCCAGCCCGAGATCGCACGAGACCTGTTGAAGCAGATCGAGGCACAGGCCGGGACGATGTACGTCTCGCCGGTTTCCCGAGCGGTCGTATACGCAGGCCTCGGCGAACTCGACCTCGCCTTTGCTGCCCTCGAGCAGGGCTTCACGGAACGCGACTTCCTGCTGCTGTATCTGGGCCTCGACCCGACCTGGAAGTCGCTTCGCGCCGACCCCCGATACGCAGACCTGATGGAGCGGATCGGACTCCCCTGGAGCTGAGTCTCGCGCACTTCTGAATTGGCCGATTCGCCAGCCGCGATCGGGGTCCAGAGCTCGGGCACTTGGATCCTCGTACTCGAGCTGCGTTATGATCGCTGTGTAGGAAACCGGCAGCCTTGCGGGAGCCGACGCGAAAGGACGGGTCATGCTCGAAGGCCAGGCGCGACACGCGGAAGTCCCGTCCCGTGACCTTCGTTACGAGACGTTCGAGATCAAGACGCTGACGCCGCACATCGGCGCCGAGCTGCGCGGACTCGACCTCTCCCAGCCACTGCCGGACGAACAGCACAAGGAGCTGCGCCGGGCTTTCCAGGACTGGATGGTCCTGGTGTTTCCCGACCAGCATCTCACGCGCGATCAACACAAGGCCCTTGCCCGCCAGTTCGGTCGGCTCCACACCCACCCGATGCGGCGTCAAAAGAGCAACGAGTCGTCCCCAGACTCTCTTGCGGGCTCGACACCGGATAGCTCCAGCCGCTTTGACCCGGAGATCCTACCGGTGAAGACGACCGCGGACTCTGCCTACACGGCGGGCGACGGCTGGCACACCGACGTCACCTGCGACGAGATTCCGCCGCTCGGCTCCATGCTCTACATCACCGAGACGCCCGAGTCTGGAGGCGGCGACACGCTCTTTGCCGACATGTGTCTGGCATACGAGCTGCTGTCCGAAACCATGCGGGGTTTTCTCTCGGGGCTCACGGCGGTACACGACGGAGCCATCCCGTACGTCGGGTCCTACAAATCGACGCCGCCCAAGGGCGGATACCCGCGCAGCGAGCACCCCGTCGTCACCCGCCACCCCGACAGCGGGAGGAAGGTGCTCTACGTCAACGCCGGCTTCACCTCGCACATCGTGGGGCTCAGCCGAGCCGAGAGCCGAGCCTTGTTGGACCTGCTCTTCCGACACATCGACTCGACGCCCCGGCTCTACTGCCGGGTTCAATGGCGTCCGAATACGCTGACGTTCTGGGACAACCGCTGCACCCAGCACCACGCGGTGTGGGATTACCATCCCCACTCACGCACAGGCGAGCGCGTATCCGTTCTGGGCGACGAACGCCCGCGCGCCTGAGCGGAACCGATGGGCGCGCTAGCCGCCGGCGCCGCCCTCCACCGCACACCACCGCCCGTC